>JBIIWK010000153.1:0-7903 GCA_044338955.1 Burkholderiaceae bacterium | reverse complement strand
GAGGGCGCGCTGCATTTCATGCATTTGATAAAGCATTGAGCGAATCCAGTTGTGAGCTTAAGACGTTGATTATCACCCAATCTGAGATGGGCATTACTGATTTGACTAGTTTTTTATTGCAATGCAGCAAAATGTCGTGTCAGTGCCACGCAAGGGCTGACTTCGCCACTGTTACCAGTAGTTTTCGACCGCTAGATTGCCGGGTACACCGCGCCTGCCTGCCGCAAAGCCGCGTTCACTGAGCAGGCCGCGCATTTCGGTGACCATTGCCGGATTGCCACACAGCATGATTCTTGCGTAAGCTGGGTCGAGTAATACACCGGCGCGCTGTTCAAGCTCGCCAGCACGTAACAGGGTGGTCAGGCGCGCGGGCGCCAAGCCTGCAGGGCTGAGCGAAGGTGACAAATGCTGCGCGAGTGGTTCTTGCGTGGTCATTGGTAGATAAATGAGTTGCCCGACATGCCGTTGCATGAGCGATAAAAGCTCATCGCGGTAGGCAAGTTCGCAGGCGTAACGCACGCCATGCACCAAAACGATGCGCTTGAAACGCGTAAAGGTCGTCGGGTCGCGGAGCATCGATAAGTAGGCCGATAGCCCCGTGCCAGTGGCCAGCAACCACAAGTCTTCTCCATCAGCAAACGCGTCAAGGGTCAGAAAACCGAACACGCTGTTGTTAATCCAAAGTGCGTCGCCCTCGCGTAGTTGGGCCATAGGCGGACTAAATTTGCCGTCGGGCACGACCACTGAATAAAACTCTAGCGCATTCTCATTGGGGGCCGACACCATCGAATAGGCCCGCCATTCGTTGGGTGTTTCAGGTGCGGCAGGATCTAGGGCGAGCCCCAGCCTGGCAAATTGGCCCGGGACAAATTTAAAACCGGGCGGGCGGGTGACAGTGAGGGAGAAAAGTTTTTCGGTTGCCCAAGCCGTTTTGTGGGTCACGACCTGCTTGGTGTAACGAGGCGCTGCAGAGGCGACCGGGAGCTGACTCATTATCGTGCGCGCGCCGCAGAAAAAAACTGCATCAATTACCGCTCGAGGTGCTTAAGCTTATCAGGCACATCAAGCCAGTCGTCGGCATCAGGCAGGCCGCCTTTGCTGCGGCTGATGCTTGCAAAGAGCGGTGACAGCTCGGCATTGAGCGCAATAAACTTCATTTGGTCTTGCGGGACATCTTCTTCGGCAAAAATGGCATTGGCCGGGCATTCGGGGATGCATACTGCGCAATCAATGCATTCGTCTGGGTCAATCACCAAAAAGTTTGGACCCTCGCGAAAACAATCCACCGGACAGACGTCAACACAGTCAGTAAATTTGCACTTGATACAGTTTTCAGTCACTACGTGCGTCATGTTGTTTACCAAGAAGCGAGAAGATAAAAAAGTATTTTACCTAAACCGTCTCGGTTGTGTCGGGATACCCGCTATCGCAGCGGTGTCTGTGCTAAGGTTTTACAAAGGTTGGGGCAAATATGGTTATTAAATCGCTGCTGGATACGGATCTGTACAAGTTCACCATGATGCAGGTGGTGTTACACCATTTCCCGGCCGCCCAAGTTGAGTATCGTTATAAATGCCGTACGCAAGGGGTGAATTTGCGACCGTATCTTGACGAAATCCGCCAAGAGATCCATGCCCTGTGTCAGCTGCGCTTTCTGCCTGACGAACTCGACTACCTTAAAAATTTGCGGTTTATTAAAAGTGACTTCATTGATTTTTTAGGGTTGTTTCACCTGCCTGAAAAGTGCATCGAGGTCACAGAGGGTGAGCTGCCAGGTGAAATTGCCATTTCAGTCAAAGGGTCATGGCTGCACACAATTCTGTTTGAAATCCCCGTACTGGCGATCGTCAACGAGGTCTATTTTCGCAATGTGTGTACCGACCCCGATTGGACCGAGGGCCGAAAACGCCTGCAAACTAAGATGAAACTGGTGCTTGACGCTACTGATTTGGCTGAGTTTCGTGTGGCCGAGTACGGCACGCGCAGACGGTTTTCGCACGTTTGGCACGACGAAGTTGTGACGACGATGAAAGCGCAAATGGGAGAGCACTTTGCAGGCACCAGCAATGTGTGGTTTGCGATGAAGCATGGTGTGTTGCCGCTGGGTACGATGGCGCACGAATATTTACAAGCCTGCCAGGCCCTCGGTCCGCGACTGCGTGACTCGCAAGTGTTTGCCCTTGAAACCTGGGCTAAAGAGTACCGGGGCGATCTGGGGATTGCCTTGTCAGATGTCTATGGCTTGGCGGCCTTTTTGCGAGATTTCGACATGTATTTCTGCAAATTGTTTGACGGGGCTCGCCACGACTCGGGCGACCCGTTTGACTGGGGTGAGCGCATGGTCGCGCACTACGCGAGCCATCGGGTCGACGCGCGCAACAAGACCCTGGTTTTTTCAGATGCGTTAACATTTCCACGCGCAATCGAGTTGACCCGTCGTTTTTCGGGGCGTTGCCGAACCGCCTTCGGTATTGGCACGAATCTGACGAATGACTTAGGTCACGAACCGCTGCAGATTGTCATGAAAATGATTCGCTGCAATGGGCAACCTGTGGCCAAAGTCTCAGACGCACCCGAAAAAACGATGTGCGACGACAAAGCGTATTTGGCGTATTTACGCCATGTGTTTGAACTTCCTGCCGCCTAATTTGAATCAAGGATTTTTATGAGTAACATCAACCGAGTAAACGTGGGTAAACGTCTATCTGACATGGCTGTGCACAACGGCGTTGCCTATTTGGCGGGTCAAGTCGCCGATGACACGACTCAAGATATCACCGGTCAAACCGGGCAGATTTTGGCCGTGATTGATAAGTTGCTGGCCACAGCAGGTACCGATAAAACGCGTATTTTGATGGCGCAGATTTTTGTGGCCAATATGAAAGAGTTTGACGGTATGAACAAAGCCTGGGACGCTTGGGTGGCTGAGGGTAATGCCCCGCCACGCGCAACGATCGAAGCGCGCCTGGCCAGTGCAGACTACAAGGTTGAAATCGTCGTCACTGCCGCGGTTTGATGGCTGACGGTTCACCCGCTGACGTTGGATAGGGTTTCAACTCTTGAGTTTAAGACGTTGATTGGCGGCCTCGTGGCCGCTGATCAAGCCCTAGTGCAACGCGCGCTAGACTGGGTAAGCCCGCGCTTGGCGCAGCACTCGACACCCGGAGGCGAGCCCTTTTTGGCCCATGCCTTTGGGTCAGCTCAAATTTTGACTGATATGCAAGCAGACACCGCCACGCGTGTGGCCGCCTTGCTGATGTTAACGCCCGTGCCAGACGAGGCGACTGCCACAAAGTCCCGGGCCAGCGATCCAATTGAAGAAGAGTTTGGTGCTGAAGTTGTTCAGTTGGTGCAGGGCACGCGTGCGCTATCGCGTTTAGGTTCATTCGCGAGTGGCGCGACCCAAGGCGCTTTCGATTCGACCGATCAAAAAGAAATGTTGCGCAAAATGTTGCTGGCGATGGCTGCCGATTTGCGCATTGTGTTGATTCGCCTTGCTTCGCGCTTGCAAACCCTGCGCTGGTTGGCGGCAGAAAAACGTCCCTGCGATCCCATGCTGGCGCGCGAGACGCTTGATTTATATTCGCCGCTGGCGAATCGTTTGGGGATTTGGCAAATTAAGTGGGAGATGGAAGACCTCGCCTTTCGCTTCACGGATCCGCAGCGCTACAAGGATATTGCCAAATTACTCGAAGAAAAACGCGTTGAGCGTGAAGACTTTATTGCGCAGACGATCGAACAGTTGGCGATGGGCCTCAAGGCACGTGGGATCGCCTCGGAGGTATCAGGGCGACCTAAGCACATCTACAGCATTCACAACAAAATGCGCAGCAAGGGGCTAGATTTTAGCGAGTTGTATGACGTGCGCGCCTTGCGGGTAATTGTGCAAGATGAGCGCGAGTGCTACGCCGCACTTGGGCTAGTGCACGAGTTATGGGTGCCAGTCTCTGACGAGTTTGATGACTATATTTCGCGCCCCAAACCCAACGGCTATAAGTCTTTGCATACCGTCGTTGCAGATGCGACGGGGCGACCTTTCGAGGTGCAGATTCGTACGCGGGCGATGCATGACTTTGCAGAATTTGGTATGGCGGCGCATTGGCGCTACAAAGAAGTTGGCCCCCGTGGCGTGCAGGCTGCGTCAGGGCAGCCACCCGCTGTGGCCGAGTACGACCGGCAGCTAGCCTGGATGCGGCAACTGCTCGCCTGGAACACTGAGGCCGGCACGCAGTCGGGTGAGCCACAGCCCAATAAGCCGCGTCGGGTGATACAAGACCGCATTTATGTGTTGTCGCCCCAGGCGCGTGTCATCGAGTTGCCGATTGGGGCGACCGCAGTCGATTTTGCTTATCACTTGCATTCAGATCTTGGACATCGCTGCCGCGGCGCACGGATCGACGGACAGATGGTACCTTTGAGTACGCCACTTCAAACTGGGCAAACGGTCGAGATTGTTACGACAAAATCGGGCGGGCCGTCGCGCGACTGGCTCAATCCCCAGTTAGGTTTTTTGGCGAGCCCGCGCGCGCGCGCCAAAGTGCGTGCGTGGTTTAACGCGATTGAATTGGCGCAACGCACCACGCAGGGGCAGGCGTTGGTCGAAAAAGAGCTGCAACGCCTCGGCAAAACCTCGGTCAATCTTGAGCAGTTAGCCCAGCAGCTTGGCTTTGCGCGCGCAGATGATTTATACGTAGCCGCGGCAAAAGAAGAGTTTAGTTTGCGTCAGATCGACGCCATCTTGCAGCCCGTGGCGCCCGAACCAGAGTTGCGCGTTGAAGATTTGATGGCGCACGGGATGCGGGCAGAAAGCGCGAGCGCCGACGGTAAAAGTAATGTTCTGGTGGTGGGCGTGGGGTCGCTGCTCACTCAGTTGGCGCGCTGTTGTCGCCCGGCACCGCCCGATGTGATTCAAGGATTTGTGACACGTGGTCGCGGGGTATCGATTCATCGCTCGGCCTGCTCGACCTTTGCCGATTTAAGTAAACATCAGCCCGAGCGCGTCATCGAGGTGGCCTGGTCTGCAGGTACGCCCGGTTCGGTCTACCCGGTTGAGGTGATTATTCAGGCGCAAGATCGTTCGGGGCTGCTGCGAGACTTGTCCGAGGTGTTCGCCCGCTTGCGCTTGAACGTGATCGCCGTCAACACTCAGTCAAAGGCCTCGGTGGCATATATGGCCTTTACCGTCGAAATTCGCGACGGTGCGGATCTTCAACATGCGTTGGGTGCGTTGAGTGAGGTGTCTGGCGTATTTTTGGCGCGTCGCCGTTAGCCAAAAAAGCGTGTAAGCGTGAGGTTTAACGCATTTTTTTACGTTCCAGACTGCTAAACTGAAGGCTTTCGCGCTAAACGTACACCGTTGCCTGATTGGGCAAGGGTGGCAGCGTAAAACACGCTGGGCATATGGTTGCCCGCGCAGTTTGGTTTGATCCGGAGATCTGATCTTGAAACCTTATGATTTTCCTGACGCAAAAGGCCATTTTGGCCCTTACGGCGGTGTCTTTGCAGCCGAAACACTGATGCAAGCCATTGAAGAGCTGCGACTGGCTTACGAAAAATATCGTTACGACCCCGAGTTTATTGCCGAGTTTGAATACGAACTTAAGCATTTTGTCGGTCGCCCCACGCCGGTGTATCACGCCCGCCGTTGGTCAGAAGAACTCGGTGGCGCGCAAATCTGGTTTAAGCGCGAAGACCTCAACCACACGGGCGCACACAAAATCAACAATAGCTTGGGCCAGGCTTTGTTAGCGCGCCGAATGGGTAAAAAACGCATCATCGCTGAAACCGGCGCGGGTCAGCACGGTGTGGCCACTGCCACAGTGTGCGCGCGCTACGGAATGGAATGCGTGGTGTACATGGGCATTGAAGACGTTAAGCGCCAGTCCCCCAACGTCTATCGCATGAAGTTGCTTGGGGCGACTGTGGTGCCCGTCACCTCAGGTTCACGCACACTCAAAGACGCCTTAAACGAAGCGATGCGCGATTGGGTGACCAATGTCGATGACACGTTTTACATCATTGGCACGGTGGCCGGCCCTCATCCCTATCCGATGATGGTGCGAAATTTTCACTCGGTGATTGGTAAAGAATCCATCGAGCAGATGCCTTTGTACGCAGGTAAACAGCCTGATTACGTGCTGGCTTGTGTAGGGGGCGGGTCAAACGCCATGGGTATTTTTCATCCCTATATCCCTTACGAGCACACTAAGTTGATTGGTGTCGAGGCGGCCGGTGAGGGCGTTGAAAGCGGCAAGCACTCAGCAACGCTCACCGCTGGTAAGGTCGGTGTGTTGCATGGTAACCGCACCTATGTTCTGCAAGACGAAAATGGTCAGGTCGCCGAAACGCACTCGGTATCTGCGGGCCTTGACTACCCCGGTGTGGGTCCCGAGCATGCCTGGCTGAAGGATAGCGGTCGGGCTTCTTATGTCAGCGTCACTGACGACGAAGCGCTTAAGTTTTTTCATCATTGCTGTCGCATCGAGGGCATCATCCCTGCGCTCGAGACGTCTCATGCATTGGCGTATGCGGCCAAGTTGGCGCCTACCCTGTCTAAAGATAAGGTGATTCTGATTAACTTGTCAGGTCGCGGCGACAAAGATATCAACACCGTTGCGCAACGCGCTGGCATGGTGCTTTAAAGGTTTTTACATTTATGACTCAATCCCTAGATCGCATTGCAGCCGCTTTTGCACGTGCTGCTGAGCAAAAGCGGGCAGCACTTGTGCCCTATATCGCGGCCGGTAATCCACTGCCCGCGACCACGGTGCCCTTGATGCATGCCTTGGTCAAAGCTGGCGCCGATGTGATCGAGCTTGGGATCCCGTTTTCAGACCCGATGGCCGATGGCCCGATCATTCAACGTGCGGCTGAGCATGCGATTGCGCAAGGCGTTGGTTTGAAGCATGTCTTAGAGATGGTGGCTGAGTTCAGATTAAACGATCAGCAAACGCCTATCGTCTTGATGGGTTACGCCAATCCCATTGAAAGTATGGGGCAAAAGCACTTTGCTGAGCGTGCTGAACTGGCCGGTATTGACGGTTTGTTAACGGTTGATTATCCGCCCGAAGAAATCGGTGAGTTCGTGCAAATGCTCGAGCAACATCACATTGCACCGATCTTTTTGTTGGCCCCCACCTCAACCGAAGAGCGTATTCGCGCGGTTGGCAAGGTTGCACGGGGGTATGTCTACTACGTTTCTCTAAACGGTGTGACCGGCGCAGGCAATCTCGACACCACAGATGTCGCGACGCGTTTGAAGCGTATTCGCCAACATGTGTCTTTGCCGGTGGGTGTTGGTTTTGGTATTAGTGACGCGCAAAGTGCGCAAAAAATCAGTCTCGTCGCTGACGCGGTTGTGATCGGTAGTAAGTTAATCGACACCATGACTAAAGCTTGCGCGGGGTTGCCCCTAGCCCAACAGTCACAGGCCGCGATTGATGCGGGTGCGACGTGGTTGGCAAGTATTCGCCAGGCGCTTGATGTCGCCAGGCCGCCCTCAGGTACGTCTGGGGGTGCGGGCGCACAGGCAACCGGACAGCAAGCATGAGTTGGTTAGGTAAATTATTACCCCCCCGTATTAATAAAACGATTAATACGCCCACGGCACAAACCAAACGTGTGCCTGAGGGTGTGTGGCTTAAATGCCCTGCGTGTGAAGCTGTGCTGTACAACGAAGATTTAGCCGCGAATCTACATGTGTGTCCCAAGTGCGATCACCATATGCGTCTGAACGCACGCGCACGCATTGAATCATTGCTCGACATCGAAGGCCGGATCGAGATCGGCTCCAACACACGTTCTATGGATCCGCTCAAATTCAAAGATTCACGTAAGTATCCCGAACGTATCCAAGAAGCCATGCGTCAAACGGGCGAAAGTGATGCGTTGATCGTCACGAGCG
>JBIIWK010000151.1:0-7949 GCA_044338955.1 Burkholderiaceae bacterium | reverse complement strand
CCCGCACTCATCGACGCGATTAACCCTATTCTGGGATTTCTGCACTAGGAATCGACGAGATTTTAGGGTGAGTAGGCTGTCAACGTCCTGTGACTACAAAATCAAGACGTGGCACTGCGGCTAACAGTTCTTTGGTCACGGCATGAGAGGGTGCCTGCAACACTTGCGCGGCCGTACCCAATTCAACGATATGCCCAGCGTCCATCACCGCTACCCGATCGGCAAAGTATTCGACCACGCCAAAGTTATGCGTGATGAACAAATATGCCATCCCCGTTTCGCGCTGTAAGTCTTGTAAAAGATCAAGAATTTGGGCCTGCACCGACACGTCCAGTGCCGAGGTGGGCTCATCGAGAATCAAAATTTTAGGTTCAACGGCGAGCGCCCGCGCAATCGCAATACGTTGGCGCTGCCCACCTGAAAACTCGTGCGGATAACGTAACGCAGCGTTCTCGGGTAAACCGACACGCTCAAGCAAGTAGGCAATGCGGCGTGCCTGCTCAGCTTCCGACCATTCGGGGCGAAGCGCAGCGATCCCTTCTTGCAGGATCGCACCCACTCGCATGCGGGGATCGAGAGACGCAAAGGGATCTTGAAATACGATTTGAATCTGAGCGCGCAAAGCCTTAAGCGCCGACCCAGAGGCTTGCAAAATATTGGTGCGCTCAATGACCGCAGAACCGTTGATCGAAGCACTACCATCTAACAATCTGAGTAAGGTTTTGGCAACGGTCGTTTTACCGCAGCCAGAGCCTCCGACTAACGCTAGCGTTTCGTTGGCGTGAAGCGTAAAGCTTACGCCTTGCACCACCTTGTTGTAAGCCACGATTCGGCGTAACAGCCCCTTACGAATTGGGTAATGCACCTGCAGTTCATCAACGTGCAAAACCTTCGTTGCTTCGCTGGCAGGCTCAGACATCATCTTAGCGTTCGAAGTCGTCTCATTCGTACTTGTCTGCAAAATGCTTGAGCGAGCCACACTCACCAAGCTTGCATCAAGTCCTGAGCTCCCAACCCCTTCACGCGCTTGACCTTGCGCCGATAAGGCTCGCCCGCGCTTAGCAAAGGTGGGGATTGCATCAAACAGTTCGCGTGCGTATGGATGCTTAGGAGAGGCAAAAAACTGCTCGGCAGGCGCCGTTTCAACGATCTCACCATTACGCATCAGCGCAACGGTGTCCGCCACATGTCGCACTACAGCCAAGTCATGCGTAATCAACAGTACCGCCATGCCAAACTCTTTTTGGATATCCGCCAATAAGGCCAAGACCTGCGCCTGCACTGTCACATCCAGTGCAGTGGTCGGTTCATCGGCGATCAACAAATCAGGTTCAGCCGCCAGCGCAATCGCAATCATGATCCGCTGCTTTTGCCCACCAGAGAACTGAAAAGGGTAATCATCGATTCGAACTTCAGGCTCGGGGATACCAACACGGCCCAACCATTGCACCGCGCGTGCGCGGGCTTCGGCCCCGCGTAACGCGGTGTGTCGTTCGATCGGCTCGAGGATTTGCTCGCCGATACGCATGACAGGGTTCAAACTTGTGCCCGGCTCTTGAAAGATCATGCCTGCTCGTGCGCCCCGCACTGAACGCATCGCCGCTTCAGAAAGATGCGTTAACTCTGTGCCTTGAAGTTCGATGCGCCCACCCACCACACGCAACGCCTCTGGCAGCAAACGCATCAGCGCCATCGCAGTCATACTTTTACCCGACCCCGACTCGCCCACCAAAGCAAAGGTCTCACCACGATGAATCGTCAAGGCCAAGGCCTGCACGGCAAACCGAACTTGATCATCTGTATCGAGTGCGATGTCGAGATCAGTGACGCTGAGCACTGAGGGCACACCACGCGACGAGGCGGCAAGCATTGCGCCGTCACTAGACAGCGTCATCCCTGAGACCTCAGGCGATAGAGGCGCACGCGTCGCGAAGACGTCTGAAGCCACCGTGCCTCCTGAACCTGAATTAGCACCAGAACGCGGACTAGAACCTGATGTTAGCGACCGAGCGCCCAGTTTAAAGCGCTTAGGCCTAAACGCTCTGCTTCGAGGATCAAACGCATCACGCACCGCATCAGAAAATAAATTAGCCGACAACACCAAAGCCAACATGAATAGAAACGCAGTGAGCAAGTTCCACCAAATCATCGGATCGCGCGACATCTCTAAGCGTGCTTTTTCGATCATCGACCCAAACGAGTTCATACTAGGATCGACGCCGATGCCTAAATACGACAAGACTGCTTCATAAAGTACCAACCCCGAAAATTGGAGCACTACCGTAATCAGTACGATGTGCATCAAGTTAGGCAACAGGTGACGCGCCATGATGCGGATATGCGAGATCCCGAACGCCCGCGCAGCCTGCACATATTCAAGCTCGCGCAGCTTAAGCGCCTCGGCGCGCAGCAAGCGACACAAGCCTGCCCAGCCGGTCAAGCCCAGAATCATGCACAGCAAAAACAAACGCAAGTCAGCGCGCTGCGCCGAGGTTGGAAACATACCGGGGTTAGCATCGATGTAGACCTGCATCATTAGCACACACGCACCAATCAACAGAACACCTGGAATCGAGGTTAACGTTGTGTACACGTACTGAATCACGTCATCGATCCAGCCTTTGAAATAGCCTGCTGAGATCCCAAAAATCAAAGCGGGCGGGAGCATGGCAACCGTGGCCAAGCTACCGATCACCCACGCTGTACGAATACTTTTTAAAGCCTGCCACAAGACGTCGTTACCCGTGCGATCAGTGCCAAGCACGTGATACCCAGACGCCAAGCCGAATACCGAGCCAAAGAGCATGCACAACAAAGTCGTTGTGATTAAGATCGCCCGCCAGGGGACTTCAGTTTCACCGCGCCACACCTGAAGCGCGAAGGCCACCCTCGCCCGCTCTGGCGCAGAGCCATCGGCGTGCTGGCGGTCATAAGGTTGTTGCGACCCAACGTCTTGTTCGGATGCAAGTGCTTCGCGACGGCCGCGTCCGACCAAACTTAGCGTCAGCACAATCAACGAGCAGGCGACAAGCAAGCCCGTCAACAACCCAAGCAGCAAGCGTTTCGCGACGTCGGCACCCCACTGATCGTCGGGTGCGGTCAGATGCTTACCACCAAAGCGTAAGCGCGGAAAATCTCGGCGTGGTTCACCGCCCTCTTGCAGAACCGACTCTTTTGTATATTGCAGCCAGGCCAGGGGAGCTGAATAGGTTTTTTCAGGTCGCGCAAACGCAGTGTCTTCAAGCAAGGCGTCGAGCAGCGACATCACTTTGGGTGCGTAAATCGGGGCGGTCGCTGCTGTCGCTGCTGTCGTACTGGATGCTATGGCCGCTGTACCCGCGCCAGGCGAAGCGGTAGCAGAGGCCTTACTAGACGAGGTCGCCACCGGCGGCAAACGCGGTTGATAATGCAACGAGTCAAGCAAACCAATCACAACAAAAACGAGCAACACAACAGCCGAACACATCGCAGGCGTATTGCGCGCAACTCTTGACCAGGTGGCACGCAGCGCTGGCGAGCGCGATACATTCCAGGCATACCCCAGCACCGCGAGCAACAACGTGAAGAGCGCGATATCTGTCCAGAGAAAAATGATTTTAGGCATGAGGGTTACTCGAAGCGCACGCGCGGATCAGCGAGCGTGTACGAGATATCAGCCATGATCAGGCCAACGATATACAGAGACGAACCCAAAAATACCATGGCACGTACGATTGAAAAATCCTGTCCACTGAGTGCATCAAGGGTATAGCTACCAAGCCCTGGGATCCCAAAAAATGATTCTGAGATCAAGCTGCCCATAAACAACAAAGGCAGCGAAGCGACCGCGCCCGTCAAGATAGGCAACAGCGCGTTGCGCAAGACATGCTTAAACAGCACAACGCGCTCACTTAAACCTTTGGCGCGAGCGGTACGCACGTAATCTTTACCGATCTCTTCTAAAAATAAGCTGCGCAAAAACCGAGCTTCAGAACCTAATCCTGCAATCACCGCCACGGTGATGGGCAAGGCTAAAAATTTAAGCGTATCCCAGCCACCAGCGAAACCCGAATAGGGCACAAGCCTCAAAATTTTTGAAAACAACCATTGCCCTGCGATGATATAAAACAAGCTTGAAATCGAGAGCATCACAACACACGCCACGACGCCCCAAAAATCAAGTGCGGTTGTTCGAAAGAAAACCAGCACGAGCGAAAACGCAATGCTCAGCGCCAGCCCCAACACAAAGGTGGGCACGGCCAGTGCCAAACTAGGCCACATGCGTGCTTTGATTTCACGACCAATATCACGACCTTCATCTGAGGCACCAAAATCAAATGTTAGTAAGGGAACTGAACGCTGATAAAAAATCGTCTCAGTATATTTTTGGATGCCCTCTTGTTTAACATTCAAAAACAAGGGCTTGTCGTACCCACGCTCTATTTTCCATTTTTCGACCGCATCGGCGCTGACGCGTTGCCCACCAATCGCCAGGCGCGCCATGTCATCAGGCGTGTTGACTGCAAAAAATAAAATAAAGGTGAAGAGATTCACGCCTAACAAAATCAGCACACCGTAAAGTAGGCGTCGAATAATGTACCCAATCATCGTGCGCCCTCTTTAGCGACATCCCCAAAAGCAGTTTGTCGATCTTGACGGCGCACCGCTCGCCAAGCGGGCCAAACGATGGCACACAGCAACAACGCAAACAATCCCAAGGGCCACCATACAGGGGTATTCCATTCAGCAATTTTTTTATTACGCAGTACGGGATCAATCTTCATGTACTGCAAGGTATTGCGCACCATCTGCGTGGGCTTGGCATTACCCACCCACTGTTGAAACGCCCCACCCGATTTGGGAAACAAACCAAACATCCACGGCGCATCGTCTTGCAGTAACTGAATCATCTGCGCGATGACCTGTTCTTTTTCAACACCATCGGGCAGGTCACGCATTTTTTCAAACAAGGCATCGTAGGCAGGATTCACATAGTTTGAGGCGTTTTCACCACCCTTACCTGCCTTGATATTTGGCCCGTAAAGTAAAAACAAAAAGTTTTCGGCATCAGGGTAATCGGCGACCCAACCCCACATATACATTTGCGCCACGCCGCGTGCCATTTTTTCTTGAAAGCGGTTGTAATCGGTTGAACGTACATCAAACTGCACACCCAGTAACGCAAACTGACGTCGCATCCAGTCAAGCGTTGGGCTTGAGCCACCCACCCCACTTGCCGAATCAAAGTGCAGCACTAAGGGCTCGCCAGTTTTGGCGTCACGCCCGTTAGGGTAGCCCGCCTCGACTAACAACGCACGCGCCTGCTCAATGGATTTACGCGCGGGCTTACCGTCTTTGACGTCGTACACCACGCGATTGATCCCCTCGACTCCCGCTTGGTAACCTAAAATCCCGGGCGGTATCGGCCCCTGTGCTACCTGCGCCTGATCATTTTGAAATATGGCAACGTATTCTTCCCAGTTAAAGGCAATGCTTAAGGCTTGGCGCAACTTACGGTTACGCACTTGCTGCTCAGGCGTATCACCCATGCCCACGACTGGGTCTTTCCAGTTGAAACCAAAGTACTGCATTTGTGCTTCAACGGTGGTGGGCAATTGAATACCATGCTTGGCATAGAGTGTCGCTTTTGCTGCCGAATCGCCCGCTGCTACCAACATGGCCACGCCAGCGTCGCCACGATCCACCTGTGGGATGTCGTAATAGCCTTGCATAAACTTACCTTGCAAGGGGATACTTTCTTTTTCGATATTAAAAACAATCTTGTCGATAAACGGCGTTCGCTTGCCACAATCGGCTAACAAGCCCGCCACACCATCTTGAGGCTCACCCTCGCAGGGATAAGGTTCACCACGAAAATTAGGGTTGCGCACCAAGACATGGCGGCGATTTTGCAAAGACTCGGCCAGCATGTAGGGCCCAGTGCCCACGGGCCAATAGTTCAACGAAAGATTACGCTGCACCATGCCGGGCTGACTGTAAAAGCGATCGGCCTCCCAGGGGATGGGGGCAACAAACGTCATCGCCAGCCAGTATTTGAACTGTGGATACAAGCCTTTCACACGAATACGCAGTGTGTGCTCGTCAAGCGCCTCGACTCCCGAGAAGCCGGCCTCACGCAAATCGAGCCATGGCAAATCTCGGGCACCGGGCGGCAGATCTTTACGTAAGGCGGTATCGATCTCGCGCAGCCGTTTACCGTAGGCTTGCATCCCAACAACGTGCTCTGCGAGCGTTGAAAAAATGGGGGAAGCAACCCGCGGGCTCGCTAACCGACGAAGCGCGTACACATAATCAAACGCCGTGAGTTCACGCGTACCCGTTTGTTGAAAATCACCCATCACGAACTTATCTTTTAGGGCATGGGGCTCGAGCGGCCAATAACTAAAGCGACCGTCAGGCTGTCGGGCAAACACCGGATGCGGCTGGTACAAAATGCCCGAGCGCAACTTAATGTCGTAAATGCTTTCTGCAATATCTTTGGCCGGCGCATCACTTGGCAAGAGATTGCCTGCCTGATCCACAAAACTTGGCTCAGACACCGCAACCGCTGTGCGTGGCGTCAACACATAGGGGCGTTTGAGATAGTGATAGCCATACAAGGGCTCGTAAATATTATAGGTATATGGCGTTTCATCTGTTGAATAGGATTTAGCCGGATCCAGAAACTTTGGCGAGCGTTGCGTAAACGCGGTGTACAGAACATTTTGACTTTCAGCGCCCGCGGCGTAAGGGCTATTAATGGGTGACTCAAGGCCTTGGGGGCCGCAAGCGGTTAGCGCGCCCAGTGATAGCAAAGCCGCGAGCTTTAACAATAAAGACGAAACTGAAATTGCACCACCACAATGCCGTGGTAAAGCTCTACCCTTTAACATTTGCATCAGGTACCGTTTGCCACACCACCGACTAGGAGATGCTTGGGCAACGCTTGATACCGTTTGCAATTTCAGCATTTTTGCTTTTGCCAACAATCGTGGCGCCACACCCACGGGGCGACGGCGTGGGGCTCAGCCCACAAACCTAGCTTTGCCTGCTTTGCTTTTTTTTCGAGTTCAACCAACTTTGGGTCACGCAAATATTTGCCGCCCCCTTGCTGATTGGCCCAGGCCATACCGTGCTGAACCTGCAAAAGATTTGCCGTGGTGTCGCCCACAGGGATGTCACAGACATCGCGCCCGTACTGATCTTTTTCAAAACAAATCAAGGTCAACGTCTTACCAGCCACATAGTCAGCCAAGTGTTTGCGCGAGGCCTCGCCGTAGGGTTGCCCCGGGCGGGCACTGCCATGCGCGGTTTCGGGCGCATCAATACTGGCCAAACGGATTCGGTGCGTTTGCTGATTGATCAAAATATTGACCGTATCCCCATCAGACACCTGCACGATCTTGCCGGAGAGTGTGTATTGCCCTGCCGCGTGAGCCGAGCGAAGCAAACTGGTTTCTATGCCCAGATTATCGCTATTGAGCAGAACTAGCACAAAGAGTGCCAGCGGGCAGGCTCGAGCAATCAATACAGATAGCCGTGAAAATTTTTTACTTGAGGTCATGATCATGAGCGAAAAAAGTGTTTGAAGGCCTATTCAAGCCATGCGGCTTGATAGCCTCAATCATAGTGCGTTTCAACGACTAGAAGCTGAAAACGCTCGCTGAACCAAACACATATGGGGTACGGTGAGAGCGGCGAGCCCCACAAGCACCGCGCTCAAAGCAACCAGCAACAATACGGGCACCAGCAGCACTTGCAAGGAAGCCACCAACGCCACACTCGCGCTTGTGTCGATCAAAAATGAAAAGAGCACCGTCAACTCGTTCGAAAAACAAAAGGCAGGAAAGACGGTGAGGGCGGAGAGGATGTCAAGCGAGACCATACTCGCAGCACCCAGCCCACGACTCCGCCGGGCAAGTCACAACAAAAGCCTTTCGGTAAATATATTTTTTGGGCAAAATAACAAC
>JBIIWK010000150.1:0-7966 GCA_044338955.1 Burkholderiaceae bacterium | reverse complement strand
GCTGGTGCCTATTGGCGTGGCGACAGCAACAACGAGATGCTGCAGCGTATTTATGGCACGGCTTGGGCCAACAAAGACGACCAAGATGCGCATCTGCATATGCTTGCAGAGGCCGAGCTTCGCGATCATCGCAAAATCGGTCGCGAACTTGACCTGTTTCATTTTCAAGAAGAAGGCCCGGGCCTGATTTTTTGGCACCCCAAGGGCTGGGCAATCTGGCAGCAGGTTGAGCAATACATGCGCAACGTGTATCGCGACAACGGCTACCAAGAGGTCAAAGCACCCCAAATACTTGATATTTCGCTCTGGAAAAAAACTGGCCATTGGGATAACTATCGTGAAAACATGTTCACGACCGAGTCCGAAAGCCGTACTTATGGCTTAAAGCCCATGAACTGCCCAGGGCATGTTCAGATTTTTAATTCAAGCTTGCACTCGTATCGCGATTTACCCCTGAGCTATGGCGAGTTCGGCCAATGCCACCGCAATGAACCGTCGGGTTCGTTGCACGGCATGATGCGTGTACGTGGCTTTACCCAAGACGACGGTCACATCTTTTGCACCGAAGCGCAAATGCAAGATGAGTGCGCAACGTACACAGCGCTTTTGCAAAAGGTCTATGCCGACTTTGGCTTTACCGAGATTTTGTACAAGGTCGCAACCCGCCCCGAAAAGCGCATTGGCAGCGACGAGGTCTGGGATAAGGCCGAAAACGCTTTAATGGAAAGCTTGCGGCGCACAGGTTGCGACTTTGAGGTGTCGCCCGGCGAAGGGGCCTTTTACGGCCCTAAAGTCGAATACACCTTAAAAGACGCGATTGGGCGTCACTGGCAATGTGGCACGATTCAGGTTGATTTTTCGATGCCGCAACGCTTGGGGGCCGAGTTTGTCGATGCCCACGATCAACGCGTGGCGCCGGTCATGTTGCATCGTGCCATTTTGGGTTCGTTCGAGCGCTTTATCGGCATGTTGATCGAAAATCACGCAGGTGCTTTGCCCGCTTGGCTGGCCCCGGTTCAGGCCGTTGTTTGCTGCATTTCTGAATCTACTGCTGAATATGCAACAGAAATCACACAAAGCCTGAAAAAACAAGGCTTTAGAGTAGAATCTGATTGTCGGGGTGAGAAGATCACCTATAAAATTCGTGAACACAGTATGCAGAAAGTCCCTTATATCCTGGTGGTCGGTGAAAAAGAGCGTCAGGCTGGGGCTGTAGCTGTGCGTAGTCGAGGTGGTGTAGATCTGGGCGTAATGCCCTTTGTACAGTTCACTTCATTGCTAAACGAAGATGTGGCTTTACGCCGCAATTCTGGCTTACCTGCGCCGCAGGCAGCCTAACCCTCAGGAGTCGTCAACATCGCAACAGAAAAACCCCATCGCATTAACGGTGACATCCGCGTTCCCGACGTGCGTCTACTAGGAATCGAAGGCGAGCAGTTAGGTATTGTTAATACACTAGAAGCTGTTCGTATGGCCGAAGAAGCGGGCGTCGATTTAGTTGAAATCGCCCCAAATGCTGAACCGCCAGTTTGCCGTTTAATGGATTACGGCAAGTTCAAATATCAAGAACAAAAACGTTTAGCTGAAGCCCGCGCTAAACAAAAAATCATTCAGGTTAAAGAGGTTAAGTTTAGGCCTGCCACCGACGAAGGTGACTACCAGGTCAAACTGCGCAACCTCAAGCGCTTTCTTGAAGAAGGCGACAAGGCCAAAGTCACGTTGCGGTTTCGTGGTCGCGAAATGGCCCACCAAGAACTCGGTATGCGTGTCCTTGAGCGTGTGCGTGACGATCTGACAGATATGGCTTCAGTCGAAGCGATGCCTAAACTTGAAGGCCGCCAAATGGTGATGGTATTGTCTCCGCGCAAAAAAGCACCTGTAGGCAAAGCAGAAGCGGCGTGATGATGCATGTACTGTTTGTTATTGATCCACTGCCAGATCTAAAGGCCTACAAAGATAGCTCGGTGGCCATGATGCAAGCGCTTGTCGCGCGTGGCCATCGCTTGAGCGTTGTCTTGCAGGGCGGCTTGTTTATCGAAGCCGGGCAGGTTTTTGCGCACGCAACGCCAATTAGTCTTGTGCCTAATGCAGATATGCATGGGCATGCTTGGTGGCACGACGAATCGATTGCAACAGACGTGCCGTTGCAAGAGTTTTCTGCGGTCTTGATGCGCAAAGATCCACCTTTTGACATGGAGTACGTCTATGCCACGCATATGCTTGAGTATGCAGAGGCGCAGGGTGCACGGGTCTTTAACAGCGGTGCTGCGATACGCAATCACCCAGAAAAGCTTGCAATTACAGAATTTGCAAAATTTACGACCCCAACTTTAGTGACGCGTGACATGAATCGCTTAAAGGCGTTTCATATCGAGCACCATGACGTGATCGTTAAACCCCTAGATGGAATGGGCGGCACGGGGGTGTTTCGTTTAGCCCCCCACGATACAAATTTAAACGCGATTCTTGAAGCGTTGACACATGATGGCACGCGCACAATCATGGCCCAACGCTATATCCCTGAAATCAAAAAGGGCGACAAGCGGATTTTGTTGATTGGTGGTGAGCCGGTGCCGTTTTGCCTGGCGCGTATACCGCTGGCGGGCGAAACACGTGGCAACTTGGCCGCGGGCGGGCGCGGTGTTGCGCAACCTCTCACTGATCGTGACTGGGCGATTGCACGCGAAATCGCGCCGCAGTTAGTGACCCGAGGCTTGCTGTTGGTTGGCTTGGATGTCATTGGTGAGTACGTCACCGAAATCAACGTCACAAGCCCGACTTGCTTTGTTGAAATTACCGAGCAAACTGGGTTTAACGTGGCTGAGTTTTTTGTGTTGGCGCTTGAACGGGCGGTGTCTTAGCTAGCACTGAGCACTTTAACCGCTGCCCTGAAGCGCGGTGACTGCCACTGTTCAACCTGTATTGCAAGGGCAAACACTCTTGCGAAACAAACTTGAGTGCAGTCTTTCAGGGCCAATCAAAAAATGTGTTTTTGCTGCGATTTGGGTAATTAAAATGATTGCGATAGTGATTGTTGCGCACGTTCCGCTAGCCTCAGCGCTTGTGGCTTGCGCCAGACACGTTTTAGGCCGCGAACCCGATGTCGAGGTTGCTGACATCTTGCCGAATGAATGCGCTTCAGACTGCGCGCCTAATCTCGCCCAGCAATTGATGGCAGCAGATCGGGGCGAGGGCGTCTTAGTACTCACAGATCTTCCGGGTGCAACCCCTTCCAATATTGCAGTGCAAGCCAGCCACTTAGTGCAAGCCGCAGGGGTGCCATGCTGTGTGTTGGGTGGCGTTAATGCATCAATGCTGCTGCGTGCCATCAATTATCGCCAAGGCAGTCTTGAGGATGTGGCAACTAGCGCACTTGCAGGTGCCACACACGCCTTGTTGCGTGTAGACTGAGGCTACATCCACACAATATTTTTGAAGCAAAGTTTCTTATGGCACAGGTAGAGATCGTTGTATCAAATAAGCTTGGCTTGCACGCCCGTGCCGCGGCCAAACTCACGCAACTTGCAGGTCAATTCAGCGGCGAGATTTTTATCTCGAAGGGCGCTCAGCGTGTCAACGCAAAAAGCATTATGGGTGTGATGATGTTGGCTGCCGGTATTGGCAGCACCGTCAAGCTCGAGGCGTTGGGTGGCGATGCTGAGCAGGCGCTGCAGGCGATTCAGGCGCTTTTTGATGACAAATTCGGTGAAGGCCAGTAGCTTGCTACCCACTGCTCAACCGAGCAGTCCGATGTTGTGCCTGTACGGGCAGGGTGTGGCACGCGGCTACGCCATTGGTCGAGTCATCGTGCTGGGTGCAACTGCGCTTGAGGTTTCGCACTATCGCATCTCAACCGAGCAGATTGCTTCTGAAAAAAATCGCTTATCGAGTGCACTAACCACCACCCAGCAAGAAATGAACGACATGGCGGCCAACCTGCCTGACGACGCGCCGCGCGAGTTGGCGGCCTTGCTGAGTGTGCACAGCATGTTGCTATGCGATCCGTTACTCGCAGATCAAGCTCTGGCATTGATTCAAGACAAACACTACAACGCCGAGTGGGCCTTAACCACGCAAGGGCAGATCTTGGCTGAGCAGTTTGCCGCGATCGAAGACGAATACCTTCGCGAACGCGGCTCAGATGTCAGGCAAGTGATTGAGCGGGTGCTGCAGGTGCTGTCTGGTTCAAAGCAAGTGCTTGGTTTAAAACATGATGTGGATGTCGATGATCACTTAATTGTCGTGGCGCATGATATTTCGCCAGCAGACATGATTCGTTTGCGTGGCGCGCGCTTTGCGGGATTTGCGACAGACTTGGGAGGGGCGACTTCGCACACGGCGATCGTGGCTCGCAGCTTAGGTGTACCGGCGGTGGTGGCACTGGGGCACGTGCGTGCGTTAGTGTCAGACGGCGATTGGGTGGTGATCGATGGCGCCAGTGGTGCCGTGTTGGTCAACCCATCACATCTGGCACTTGAGCAGTACCGGCGTTTACAACAGGTCTACCTCGACGAGCGTGCTGAGCTGTCTTTATTAAAAGATGTGGCGGCCGAAACACTGGATGGTATTCAAATTTCGTTAGAAGCCAACATTGAATTGCCCGATGAGGCTGAGTTGGCGTTGGCAAATGGCGCGACAGGGATTGGCTTGTTTCGCAGTGAGTTTTTGTTTATCGGACGTAGCGATCTTCCGACCGAAGAAGAGCAATATCAGGCCTATCTGAGTGTGGTCACCACCATGCAACACCGTCCGGTCACGATTCGTACGCTTGATATTGGTGCGGATAAAACCTTAGATGGTGAAGCCACGGTCGCCACCAACCCGGCCTTGGGCTTGCGCGCGATTCGTTATTGCCTGGCGCACCCCGAATTATTTGCCACGCAACTGCGCGCGATTTTGCGGGCGTCTGCCTACGGCACGGTGCGGATCTTGATCCCCATGGTTGCGCACATGCACGAGGTGGTCGCGACTAAAGCTGCGATTGCGTCTGCCAAGCGCGAGCTTGATGCGCGTGGTCAGGCTTACGATCATGCCATTTTGGTGGGTGCCATGGTTGAGGTGCCTGCCACCGCAATTGCCATCGAGCCCTTTGCCGAGGCACTCGACTTTCTGTCGATCGGCACCAATGATCTGATCCAGTACACACTGGCCATTGATCGTGCTGACAACGAGGTCGCTGCGCTTTACGATCCCCTGCACCCCGCGGTGTTGCGGTTGATTGCCAACACGATCAACGCCGGAGAGCGGGTGGGCAAACCTGTCGCCGTCTGCGGCGAAATGGCGGGCGACTCAAATTTAACCCGCTTGCTGTTGGGCTTAGGCTTAACGCATTTTTCGATGCACGCTCAGCAGTTGCTTGATGTAAAGCGTGAGATCAGGCGCGCGCATTCAAATGCTTTACGCCTAAAAGTCGCAAACTCGCTGAACCGCGCCATCGAGATCGATCCGGCTACGCTGTATCACTAAGTTATTAGTCTAGTTTTGCGATTGAGATCGTTTCGGTGAGTTTGCAAGGGCCGCGCGCAAAGTGGATCACGCGCTTTAGATCAGCGCGGCTTTCTTGTATGTATAGTTTTCTCACTTGTTTGGCAGTAGTAATATTAAATGTCACTACTATTTTGCCGAGAACACCATGATCCCCAAAAATGCCTGGTTTGAAGAGTTTCAAAAGAATGTTTCTGACCTGATTGCTCGCAGCCCTGCAGCAGATATCGAGCGCAACGTGAAAGCGTTTATGGGTCAGACCTTTACTAAAATGGATCTTATTACACGTGATGAGTTCGACATTCAGGTCGATATGCTCAAGCGCGTTCAAGAGCGTGCAGCGGCGCTAGAAGAGCAGGTTCACCAACTCGAACAACGGATGATCTTGCTGGAAAGCGGGCGCCCGTGAGCTGAATGAGCCTTCCAGTCATTTGCGTGAGGGGTAGGCACACCTTCGCGGATGGTCTGCTGGCTGGTGGGTGACAGCCCACCGTGAGCGAGAAGCGATAAAATAAGCCACCGGTAGGCAAGGCCTCTTAGGCGAGCCATAATCTCGGCTTTTTGCTGAGAGACCTATGGCGTTAGCTGTCATCATGAGCCGTTCATTGTTTGGAATGGACGCACCACCCGTTCGCGTTGAAACACATCTAAGCAGCGGTTTGCCGAGCTTCACGATGGTGGGCTTGGCCGATGCTGAGGTGCGCGAAAGCCGCGAACGTGTGCGGGCGGCGCTTTTAAGTAGTGGGTATGAGTTTCCGGCAGGACGCCTCACCGTTAACTTGTCACCAGCTGATTTACCCAAAGAGTCTGGCCGTTTTGATTTACCAATTGCTCTCGGTGTTTTGCTGGTGTCGGGGCAAATCGAGTTGCCTGAGTTGACTAAAAAGGCTGGCGATACTCCGTACGTGGCCGCGTTGTCTTCCCTGGTGGTTGCGGGTGAACTCTCGCTCACCGGAATGCTTTCACCTATCAAGGGCGCTATTGCGATTGCCCTGGCGGTCGCGCGCAGTCAGCCTCCAGCATGCTTGCTGCTGCCCCTCGCCAATGCGCAACAGGCGGCCCGTGTCCCAGGCCTGCAGGTCTTAGGTGCGCAAAACCTGGTCGAGGTGGTTGAGCATCTGACGGGTCGTCAACCATTGCAATACCAAACGCCATTGCCTATGATTGGTACGCTACCGATGGTGCCTTGCTTATCGGACGTGCGCGGTCAGCTGATGGCTCGCAGGGCACTTGAAGTCGCCGCCGCGGGCGGGCATAGCTTGCTGTTTTCGGGTACCCCTGGGGTGGGTAAAACAATGTTGGCTAAGCGTTTAGCTGGGATTTTGCCGGCGCTCACGCCTGCTGAGTGTTTAGAAGTTGCGTCTGTGGCTGCTTTTTCTGGGATGCGCGATCACGTATGGGGGCAACGACCATTTCGAGCTCCGCACCACTCTGCCTCAATGGCTGCAATGCTTGGCGGGGGCTCCACCCCGCGCGCGGGTGAAGTGACCTTGGCCCATCGAGGCGTGTTGTTTTTGGATGAGTTTCCAGAGTTTGAACGGCGCGTACGCGAAGGTTTGCGTGAGCCGCTCGAAAGTCTGTCGGTGACGATTGCGCGTGCCAAGCTTAAAGTGGATTTTCCGGCCGATTTTCAGTTGCTTGCGGCCATGAACCCATGCCCCTGCGGTTGGTATGGTCATATTCAAGGGCGCTGCAAGTGTCGGGCCGAGCAGATTGCGGCTTACCAGCAAAAGCTGTCTGGTCCTGTAATTGACAGAATTGACCTGTTTGTGACGTTGACCATGAGCGATGCACATTGGCTTGAGCTTGCGCCGGGCGAAACTTCGGCGGTAGTTCGCAGGCGGGTTGAGGCGGTGCGTCAACCGCAGTTGGAACGGCAAAGCACGATCAACGCACGTTTGCCAGACAAAGACCTCGAAAGATGCTGCGTGATGACATCCGCCGCCACTAAGCTCTTAGAGAGTTCGATAAAAAAACACCATTTGTCAGCCCGAGCGATTCAACGCGTGCGGCGTGTGGCACGCACTTGCGCCGACCTATCCAGTGCGCAACAGATCGATTTGCCGCATTTGGCCGAGGCTTTTCAATATCGACCGGTGTTTTCTGCAGGGCTGCGGTAATGATCCGGATAGTTTTTTTAGAAAGTGGTCATGATGATCGGATTAAACTTTTTTAGGATCCAGTGCTCTTAATGTGAGCTGCGCGATTTCTAGAAATTTCGACCAATTAATCGAAATGCCACGCATCCTGACAAATAACTGAGGACTCAGATCGCACAAGATGAGTCGTAAACGTGTTTTTACGACAAACGTGCAAAGTGTCAGAATTTGTCATATAATCAAGGGCTTTCCTGCAAAACCTGCAGAGAAGGTGAAGTTAAAAGTGGATCTTGGGTTAACAAGACTGGCGGTCGATGGGCACTTAAACAGGCACACCGAGCAACATGCCAGGCACCTACAGAGCACAATTTTAAGTAAACGGA
>JBIIWK010000149.1:0-7982 GCA_044338955.1 Burkholderiaceae bacterium | reverse complement strand
GTGTTTAACCAAGATGACAACATCAACATTGACTTAGGCTGTTTTAGCATTGACGGCAACATTAAGCGGTACTTCGCGAACGGGCAAATACAGCGCAGCCGCGATCAAAGACAGAGCGATACCAAGCCACCAAACCAGATCATAGCTACCCGTCACGGCCTGCACACGCCCACCAATCCACACTCCGCTAAAACTGCCAAGCTGGTGTCCCAAGAAAGTCATCCCCATCAAGGTTGCGCCAAAGCGCAGACCATAGATATGACCGATCAACCCTTGTGTCAAGGGAACAGTACCCAACCAGAAAATACCCATCCACCCGGCAAAAACGTACACCACCCAAGGCGAAGTGGGCATCACCAAAATCCAGACTAAACCCACTGAACGTAGCGCATAAAGACCTGCTAATAAATTCTTTTTGCTATGCGTGCCACCCAGCTTGCCGGCAGTAAAAGAACCAAACACGTTGAACAAACCAATCAAGCCGATCGCAATCGCGCCCGTGCTGGCATTTAAGCCTTTATCAACCACAAACGCGGGCAAATGCAAGGTAATAAATGCTGTGTGAAACCCACACACAAAATAGCCCCAAAAAATCAGATGGAACGTTGGGTGTCTAAGCGCCTGGCTAATTGCCTCTAACATCGACTGCTGCGGTCCGGTGCTCGGGCCGGGTGTGCCGCGCAAAAACCAAGCTAGAGGTAGGGTCATGGCCAACGTAAGCGACAGCACCCAATACGCACCCGTCCAGTCAATGGTATCGATTAAGAATTGCCCGGTAGGCACCACCAAGAATTGACCTAATGAGCCCCCTGCGCTGGCAATACCCATCGCAGTGCTCCGCGAGGCGACAGGTACGGTGCGCGCAATCACCGGCAAGATGACTGCAAAGGTCGTGCCGGCTTGCCCCAAGCCGATTAACACGCCAGCCGTCAGGTACAGCTCAAACTCGCTCGTTGAATAGCGGGTGCCTAAGAGCCCCAACGCATACATTGCGGCACAGAGCGCAATGGTGCGGCCCGCCCCCAAACGATCCGCCATCATCCCAGCGCCGATCGCACCAAAGCCCCAGGCGAGATTTTGAATCGCGAAGGCCATCGAAAAAACCTCACGGCCCCAACCGCGCTCAAGCCCCATCGGCTGAATAAACAAACCAATCGTGGCACGAACGCCCATCGCCAGCAGCACAATCAAAGTGCCGATCAAAATGGTGCGCAGCACGAGGGGATCGTCGAGTAACTCTGGTTTGGGTGTGGCTGAAGTGGGCATCTGCGTCATGTTACGAAGTGAAATATTCTAATTATTTGGATCATGACTCTGCATCATGAATGTATGAGCCTGATCATAACGAAAACCACAGGTAAAAACCGAAATTCTGCGAGAGAATTGGTCCCGCCGACTGGAATCGAACCAGTGTCCCACGCTTAGGAGGCATGTGCACTATCCACTGTGCTACGGCGAGAATTTGACCCGCAGTTGAAAAAAGGCCTGGACCTAGAATGGCTGTGGCCGTTACGAGCCGCTGCTATTTTAAGCCACTGTTTTGCGTAGAGTCGCAGCTTGTGCGGCAAACACTATCGCTATGTGGACCTTTAACTTCTCTGGTTAAACACCAAGTGTGAGTGTAACAAGCGCCAGAACTTTACCCCCTGAAACACCGATTAACCTCTAGGATGATGTTGCGCGTGCAGGCTTTTCAGGCGCTCGCGTGCCACGTGAGTATAAATTTGCGTGGTTGAAATATCAGAATGCCCCAACAACATCTGCACCACGCGCAGATCTGCCCCATGATTCAGCAAATGCGTGGCGAATGCGTGCCTCAAGACGTGCGGCGAGAGTGGCGCATTGACCCCCGCCAAGACTGCGTATTTTTTTATGAGTAACCAAAAGGATTGTCGCGTCATGGGCGCGGCACGCGCCGTTACAAACAGCGCAGCGCTGCTGCGTTGCCCGAGCAACTGTGGGCGCGACTCGGCCATGTAGCGCGTAATCCAGTGGGCTGCCTCAGCACCTAACGGCACCAAGCGATCTTTGCCGCCCTTGCCTTGCACCACTCGCACCACCCCATCACTTAAGCTCACTTCAAGCACGCCAACGCCCACTAGCTCGGACACCCTTAAGCCGGTCGCGTAGAGCACCTCTAGCATCGCGCGATCGCGCAGACCTCGCGAGGTGTGCGCCGGAGGCTGCTGCAGCAGTGCTTCGACCTGCGCCTCGGACAAAGTTTTAGGCACGCGCACAGGTTGGCGGGCCGTGGTCAATTGCAAGCAGGGGTCAGTCATCACGCGCTGATGTCGCAACGCCCACAAGTAGTAACGACGTAACGTCGCCAAGCGCCGATTCGCGGTACTGGGCTTAGTTTGCGTGTGCTTAGCCGCAAACCAAGCCTCAATATCGCCACCCACAGCAGCATCCAACTCAAGCCCACGCTTCTCTCTGAGCCACTCTTCAAAGCCGATTAAATCCAACCGATAGGCAGCTAGCGTATTGGCAGCCAAGCCGTCCTCAAGCCAAACCGCATCAATAAATTCACCAATCGTCGCGGATTCTTTATGACTCATATCGAAATACCTCTGTTTACAGCAATGCATACGTCATACTGTGCAACCCACCCAAACTGTACAACGCATCGACCTGTTTTTTTACAGTCAACATTGTTTAGTGGACAATGCTTGAATTCAGCGCTTTGAGCGAAACGCTAAAGTATCGACTTCACTCGAATACACACCCCTGATGTTCACAAACACATCTTTGACACTTGACCTACCAGACGAAACCGCTACCGAGGCGCTTGGCCAGGCCTTGGCTATGGTTGCGGCAGAACTGAGTCCAAATCCCGCTGGCGTACTCACGCCAGGGCCTGAGGCTCAGGGCAGAATTCACCTGCAGGGCGAACTTGGCGCCGGGAAAACTGCATTAGTGCGCGCTTTTTTGCGGCACTGCAGCATTTCGGGTCGAATTAAGAGCCCAAGTTACGCGCTACTTGAATCTTATGAAGTTTCTAACTTATACTTCTATCATCTTGATTTTTATAGATTTAGCGATCCAGCAGAATGGCTCGATGCTGGGTTTCGTGATCTCTTTAAAAACAAGGCATTGCTTTTGATCGAATGGCCCGAGCGGGCCGGTGATTTACTGAGTGCGCCCGATTTGTTAATTCAGCTGGCTTACGCAGGTATTGGTCGCCAAGTCACGCTCAAGGCGTTCACTGATAAAGGTATTCGATGGCTCACCGCTTTGCCTCAAACCGCGACGATGTATCGTCGCCCGCCCGAGCGCTCAGCCGACGCCGCCTCTTAGGCGCAGCGTCTACCCTTTTATTGTTACCAGTCATTCCACGCATCGCGATGGCAGCGCGCCTGCTTGCCGTGCGCACTTGGCCCTCAGACGAGTACACACGCGTCACGCTAGAACTCGACAGCGAGCTCAAGGCTGAACACTTCACCTTAGACACGCCGCATCGTATGGTGGTGGATATCCAAGGCATCGACATCTCGCCCGGGCTCAATGAGCTCGTGCGCAAGGTGCGGACCGACGACCCTTACATCAGCACTTTGCGTGTCGCGCAAAATCGCCCGAATGTTGTGCGAATTGTGTTTGACCTGAAACAAGCTATTGCCCCACAGGTGTTCACTCTCAAACCGGCAGGTGACTACAAGTACAGACTGGTACTCGACTTTTACCCAAAGGTTGCGCAAGACCCGCTTGCTGCGCTACTAAAAAATAATCCACAAAAAATCGACGAAGATCCGCTTGCGCAGATTCTTGCCGACATCGGTCGTAACCCTAAGGGTACGGCCATGGCAAGCTTGCCGGTACTGCCCAGTTCGATTGCCCCACCGACCAGCAGCCGTAACATTACGCCCTACAAACAAGAGCGCGGTCGTCGCGTGGTCACCATTGCCTTAGATCCGGGTCATGGCGGAGAAGACCCGGGCGCTATTGGAAAGGGTGGCACACGCGAAAAAGACGTCGTGCTTGCGATTGCACAGCGACTTAAAGCAAAAATTGACGCAACACCCGGAATGCGTGCCTACCTCACGCGCGACGGTGATTATTTCGTGCCGTTGCATGTGCGGGTTGAAAAAGCCCGACGCGTCAAAGCAGATTTATTTGTTTCGATTCATGCTGACGCGTTTGTGCGACCCACCGCGGGGGGCAGTTCAGTCTATGTCTTGTCAGAGGGCGGCGCCTCTAGCACTTCAGCACGCTGGCTGGCAGACAAAGAAAACGCCGCGGACTTGATCGGTGGGATTAACTTAAACGTTCAAGACCCACGATTAGCCAAGGTCTTGCTCGATTTATCCACAAGCGCACAGATCAAAGACTCCACAAAGCTTGCCAACACGATGCTCGGCGAACTTAAAAACGTATATCGCCTGCACAAGCCTCAAGTCGAGCACGCTGGGTTTGCCGTCTTAAAGGCGCCAGATATGCCTTCAGTCTTAGTCGAGACTGCTTTCATTAGCAACCCCGACGAAGAGCGCATGCTGCGCAATGGCGCCGATCAAGACAAGTTTGCTGTGGCCTTGCACGGTGGCATCTCGCGTTATTTTTCAGCAAACCCTCATTTAGCTTCCATCGGATAAGGTCTCAACCTCCTGATCGACAAGTCTGCCTCAGACACCCTGTGTCGAGCAATCGGTCGCCTAACTCACCACCAGTCGCCTAAATGAAGGCTAGGCGCACTGTGGACTCTGGGGGAATTGGCGTGCAGCAAGAGCTTGCGCACCACGCAAGCGCGCAAAGCCCTAAAATGTAAACTTCTTTCTCATCGTGCCTGCCATGTCGACACATCGCCCAATCTGCCCCCTGCCCGATTTATTAATTAGCCAAATCGCGGCCGGCGAGGTGATTGAGCGTCCGGCCTCCGTCCTCAAAGAGTTGGTCGAAAATGCAGTCGACTCAGGCGCGCAGTCAATTGAAGTGCGCCTTGAGGCTGGCGGCATTCGTCGCATTGCCGTGATTGATGACGGCAGTGGCATCCGCGCCGAAGAACTCTCGCTTGCACTGACGCGTCATGCCACCAGCAAAATTACTTCTCTTGCCGAGCTCGAGTCGGTGGACTCGATGGGATTTCGCGGCGAAGCCTTGGCCTCTATTGCGGCGGTCTCGCAATTAACTCTCACGTCACGCACTCGCGACGCAGCGCATGCCTTCAGCTTTGAAAGCGGCATGACTGAACCTGTCGCCGCCGCGGGCGCCTTGGGCACCACGGTCGAAGTCAAATATTTGTTTGATGCCGTACCGGCACGACGTAAATTTTTACGTGCCGAAGCCACTGAGTTTGGCCATTGTATCGATGCGATTGAACGGGTGGCGCTGGCGTTTCCTGAAATCGGCTTTCGAGTGTTTCACAACGAACGGGCTGTACGTCAATGGCTACCCGCCTCTGCTCTGCAACGTATTAGCGATGTGCTTGGTGCTGAGTTCAACGAGCACGGTATTGAAGTCAGCGCACAGGGCGGCCCAATGTCGATCATGGGTGTGACCACGCGCCCCACAGCAGCGCGCGCGCGTGCCGATCGGCAATTTTTATTTGTCAATGGCCGTCACGTGCGCGATCGCACCGTGTCGCACGCTATTCGCAGCGCCTACGCCGATGTGTTGCACGGCGATCGTCAACCAGCCTTTGTGTTGTTTTTGCAAATTGATCCGCTAGCTGTTGATGTCAATGTACATCCCGCTAAACACGAAGTGAGGTTTCGTGACACTGGTGCGGTGCATCGCTTTGTCGCGCAAACCATCACACAAGCTCTCGCTGGCACTGCAGGCACTCACCAAGTTTCGCAAGGTGAACACGGCGCGACACTTGGTGCGTTTGCGATGCCACTAAACGGCGGCGGCACGCCCGGTGGAATTTGGCCCAATGGCGCAACCCCTGATGGCTTGGCGGCACCAGGCTTCACGACCGCGGGCGCTAGCGCAAGCGCAGCTTTCGCAGCACTGGGCGGTGCTCAAGCCTTTACGCCGCGCTGGAACCCCGGTTCACAAGCCGCCTTCGCGCTGCGCGAGCCTGCCTCGAATGGCCTTGGACAACCCGGTGCATGGAAAGCGCTCTATCAACCGCTCGATGACAACCATCAGACTGACCGCGACAGGATTGAAAGTAACGAAACGTGGCCGTTAGGACGTGCCTTGGCGCAAGTACACGGCATTTATATCTTGTCGCAAACCGCCTCAGGGCTGGCGTTGATTGACATGCATGCCGCGCACGAGCGCGTGGTCTACGAGCAGCTCAAAACAGCGATCGATGCGCAAACCTTGCCACAACAAACGCTGTTGGTGCCAGTGGTGTTTCGCGTCACCGACAAAGAACTCGCACTTGCCGAAGAGTGTGCCGAGCAACTCAGCGCACTCGGCTTTGAGCTGACCGCTGCCGGCCCACAATCAATGACCTTGCGCTCGGTTCCGGCGATGCTTGCTCGCGGCGATCTTGAAGCGCTAGCGCGCGGCGTGCTGCGCGATATCGAACACGTGGGCGCTAGTCGCCTGCTCACTGAACAACGCAATACCTTACTGGCGACCATGGCGTGCCACGGTGCGGTGCGTGCCAATCGGCAACTGACTCTCGAAGAAATGAACGCACTGCTGCGCCAGATGGAACACACCGAACGCGCCGATCAATGCAATCACGGGCGCCCAACCTGGGTGCACTTTAGCGTGTCAGATCTCGATAAATTATTTTTGCGCGGGCAATGAGTTTGCCCACGCAGGCGCCGCTGATTTGTATCGCTGGGCCAACCGCCTCTGGTAAAAGCGCAGCAGCGCGTGCCATTGCTCAGCGTTGGCCCGTTGAAATAATCAATGTTGATTCTGCGACCATCTATCGTGGCATGGATATTGGCACTGCCAAGCCCACCGCACACGAGCGCAATGAAGTCACCCACCACTTGCTAGACATCCTTGATCCGGCCGATAGTTATTCGGTTGCAACCTTTCGACGCGACGCCTTGCAATGCGTGCGTGACATTCAGTCGCGCGGCAACCTCCCGCTGTTGGTCGGCGGCACCATGATGTATTTCAAAGCCTTGCGTGATGGCTTAAACGACCTGCCCGCCGCAGACCCAGAGATTCGCAAGGCACTTGAAGCCAGTGCAGCGGCAGAGGGTTGGCCCGCTATGCATGCCAAGCTAAAAACGATTGACCCTGTGACTGCGCAACGTCTTTCGCCCAACGATAGTCAGCGTATTGGTCGCGCCCTTGAGATCTGGCAAATTAGCGGTCAGCCCATGTCTGCCCTATTAGGTGCAACACAACCCGCAGACGAACCGGTCGCCACAATCACGTTAAGCCTCGAGCCACTCGAGCGCAGCCTGCTGCATGCACGCATCGCTGAGCGCTTTGATCAGATGCTTGAACTCGGTTTATTGGCAGAGGTGCAAGCGCTGCATGCGCGGGGCGATTTGCATCCAGGACTACCCTCGGTGCGCTGCGTAGGGTATCGGCAACTCTGGTCAATGCTCGAGGGCGAACTAGACTTAAAACAGGCTAGAGAGCAAGCAATTTCAGCCACTCGTCAACTGGCAAAGCGTCAGATCACCTGGCTGCGCAGCCAACCCGAGCGCCACATCATTGATGCCTGTTCACCGATTGCGACCGAGCAGGTGGTACAGGCAATTTCTAAACTGACTGAGCGACCCTAAGCCTACGCTACAACAGTTTGCGCCGCACCCTCTGCACATTCGCGAATATCACCTAACTGATAGACGATTTCGCCTTGTGCACGCAACGCAGCGCTGATAGCCTGCACATGTTCAGGTGCTACGACAGCAACCATGCCAATGCCGCAGTTAAACACGCGATACATTTCAGCATCAGCCACGCCACCCTGCTGTTGCAACCAAGAAAAGAGCTGCGGCATCTGCCAAGCATCGCGATGCAAATGTGCTTGCAGACCTTTCTGCAAAATACGCGGCACGTTATCAAGCAAGCCGCCGCCGGTAATGTGGGCCAAACCTTTAATCTGACCCTCAAACTGTGCG
>JBIIWK010000009.1:0-24177 GCA_044338955.1 Burkholderiaceae bacterium | reverse complement strand
CATATTTTTAGGAGCTTGTAGATGAACGTCTTAAATCGATCAGTGATGGTCACAGCCCTGTTTGCTGCAATGCAGCTATCGAACGTGTCGGCCCAAACCGCTGCAACTGGGCCCAAGATTGCTGTGCAAGCGATCACGCAGGTGTCGCCCACCATTCCCCAGTACACCCAGGTGGATCAGCCCTTGTTGCGTGATGGGCTCAAAGCCGCCACCAACGGTCGCGTTGAAGTCACCTTATCGTCCTGGCCAGAGCGTAACGTCAATGGCCCTGAAGTTTTGAGGCTAGTGCGTTCGGGTCAAGTGGATATCGCAGCGGGTCCGCTCACGACGGTATCGGGCGATGTGCCCATGCTCGACGGTATTGACCTGGCAGGCTTGAATCCAAGCATTAAGCAAGCGCGTAAAGTCGCTGATGCCATGATGCCGGTTGCAAACAAAGAGCTCGAAAAGCTTGGGATCAAACTGGTTGCGACCTATCCGTTTTCAGGGCAAATGCTGTTCTGTCGCAAGCCAATCGCTTCGTTAGCTGATTTGAAGGGTCTAAAAGTTCGTATCAACGGGCCGTCTGCAGGTGACTTGGTGAAAGCACTGGGCGGGCAACCTGTATCGTTGGCCTTTGGTGAGGTCTACACAGCGCTTGAGCGTGGCACGGTCGATTGCGGGATTACCGGTTCGGGTTCGGGTAATGGTGTGAAGTGGCCCGAGGTCACAACACATCTTTACACGTTATCTTTATCGTGGTCGACCGCTGGCTATTTTGTGAACTTAGCCTGGTGGAACAAGCTTGAACCGTCGATTCGTGCTGAGTTCGAAAAGACCTTTGCGGCGATTGAAAATGCCCAATGGAAGCTTGGCGAAGATGCAACTGAAGATGGGGTGGCGTGTAACGTCGGTCGTGCAGATGGCTGCTCAGGTAAGTTGGCAACCTTGGTCAAGAAGCCCATGGCAGAAGTTAAGGCGCAGCCCAATGAAGCGGGTTTGATTCAGACCAGTTTGGCTGACACAGTTTTGCCGGCTTGGGTGAAACGCTGTGGCGACCGTTGTGGTGTGGTGTACAACGAGGTGATCGCACCGATTACCGGGGTGAAATACACCGCTGGCAAGTAAGCATGTATCACGGTCTTGAATGGCTCAGTCGCCGTGCAATGTGGGTAGCGGGTTTTTGCTATCTGTTGATCACGGTGCTGATTTGTTTTGATATTTTTGCTCGAAAGTTTCTGGGTTTTTCAACCGAATCCACCACTGAGCTAACCGGCTATTTGATGGCGGTTGGGATGAGCTGGGGGTTGGCGGGCACACTGTTTGAGCGCGGTCATGTGCGCATCGATGTCTTGGTGCAGCGCATGCCCCTGCGTGTGCGCGTGTGGTTACATTTAGCCTCGTTGCTGGCCTTGTTGGTGTCGACCGGGTTTTATGTGTACGGTGCAGTTTCAATCGCCAACGATTCGTTTGCGTTTAACGCCACGGATCTCACCACGTTGCGCACACCGTTGGTGTTGCCGCAGGGCTTGTGGGCAGCAGGCTTTGTGTTGCTATTGCTGGCGGCACTTGCGTTGGCGCTGCGCTCGGTTGCGCAACTACTGCGTGGCGATCTTGTCGCCATGGATCGTGCCTTAATGGCGCGTACTTACGAAGACGAAGCCGCCGAAACACTCGAAGCGGTTGCCGAGGCACAAGCACATATGCAGGCACCGGGCTATTCGTCTACTCATAAACAGGGCAGCAAATGATTGCGATCGTATTCATTGTGATCATGGCGATCGTGATTGGTGGTGCCAGCTTATTTGGCGGTGCCGATAGTGCCGCGGCCTTATCCGCCACGACGGTGCCTTGGTGGGCGTTATTGGCGGTATTAGGGGCGTTTGCCGGTTTTTTTGCGGGCGGCATCTACGTAGGTGCCGCGCTCTCATCGCTTGCGCTCTTGGCGGGCTTTTCGTTGTCAGACCGTCCGTTTTGGAATTTTCTCGGTGAGATGATTTGGGCGCCGTCGACCAATTTTGTGTTGGTCTCGGTGCCGCTCTTTTTAATGATGGGCGAGATCATGTTGCGCGCCGGTTTATCTGAGCGTTTGTATCGTGGCTTGAATGTCTGGATGGGTCGGTTGCCGGGCGGCTTGTTACACACCAATATTTTGGCCTGCGGGGTCTTTTCTGCGGTGGCGGGTTCAAGCGTGGCAACGGCGGCAACGATGGGCTCGGTCGCCTTGCCGTATTTTGAAAAAAGTCATTACCCACCAAAGTTAGTACTGGGTTCGCTTGCTGCCGGCGGAGCTTTAGGCAACCTGATCCCGCCAGGCATCACGTTCATTATTTACGGTTTAATCACCGAAACTTCAGTCGGTGCGCTTTACATCGCTGCTATTGGCCCGAGTATTTTGGTGGTGCTCTTATTCGTGTTGGTGATTCTTTACTACAGCTACAAGCTCAAGTTACGGGCTGACCCCAACGCGATGGGCGTCACCTGGCGACACAAGGTCGCGAGCTTGTCAGACTTATTGCCAACCACCTTGTTGATTGGGCTCGTGTTGGGCACCATTTACGCGGGCCTGGCCACGCCAACCGAATCTGCGGCACTCGGCGTGGCGGGCAGTTTGATCTTGGCGTTGGTTGATCGCAAACTCAACTGGAAAATGATCTCTGAGTCGTTGCATGCAACGGCGCGCACCACCTCGATGATTGCGTTGATTTTGTTTGGCGCCTACGTGTTGAACTACATTCTGTCGTCTTTAGGTGTGCCGCAAATGTTGGCAAAGTTTTTAACAGGTTTGCCCCTGCCTGGTTGGGCCATCATGTTGGTCATCATTGGCTTTTACTTGGCCCTTGGCACCTTCATGGAAGGCCTGTCGATGGTGATTTGCACCGTTCCTCTGCTGTTTCCGGTGGTCACGGCGCTCGGCTACGATCCAATCTGGTTCGGCGTCGTGATCACGATGTTGGTCGAGATCGCAATGATTAGCCCGCCTGATGGCACGGTGCTTTACGTCTTGCAAGGCATGCGGCGGCAGCCAGGGCCCATCACCGATGTTTTTTCTGGTGTGATGCCGTTTATGTTTGTGTACATGTTGGCCATTATTATTTTGATGGTGTTTCCGTCGATTGCATTGTGGTTGCCTGCAGTGTTGTCTTAACATCCTTCCTGTCCTAAACGGGAATGCTTTCTGAGTATTCCCTTAAACTTTTTTATCCTCTTATTATTAATTCATCATGATGAAATCTCACCTGTATTTTTCTTGCGAAGCCGTTGGTGCCGATGGCACGATTACGACAACGCTTGCCACGGTTGCCCCCAGGCATTATGTGATTGCCGGTTGGACAGGGCGAGATGCGGCGGCGATCGAGCACCACATTCATGAACTTGGTTTAATTGGTGTGCCGGCGCCCTCGACTGTGCCGCTTTATTACCGCGGTAGCGCGTTGCTGCTCACGCAAGCCGAAACGATCGAAGTGGTCGGCCCCGATAGCTCAGGAGAAGTCGAGCCGGTGTTGTTTTACGCAGAGGGTGAATGGTGGCTGACGGTGGGCTCGGATCATACCGACCGTCGTGTTGAAACCTATTCGATTGCCGTCTCTAAACAGTTGTGTCCTAAGCCGACGGGTACCGCAGCCTGGCGTTGGTCTGACGTCTCAGCCTATCAAGACGAGCTCGAACTTGTTTCGCGTATTTTTGAAGACGGTAAGTGGGTTGACTACCAGAAGGGCACGTTTGCCTCGATTCGGCCGCTTGAATCCTTGCGCGCTGGCTGCTTCGCCGGTTCGCACATTGATGAAGGTAGTTTTGTTTCGTGCGGCACACTGGGTGCAATCCCAAACGCCAAGGGTGAGGGGATTCGCGCGGCCGCCCAAATGGAACTCGAAATTCGCGACCCACGGCGCAAGCGCAGCATCAAACATCGTTACTCGGTTGACGTGCTGCCGTTGGTGGCGTGACGTTAGTTTTTTAGGCGGCGCCTGTATGAGGCCATAATTTTTTCTAACACTTTCGTTCTTCATTCATCATGACGCACATCACACAAACTATCGATCAGCTCAACGCCCGTCTCGCACGCGGTGAAACAACGCGTGAAGCACTCGTTTCGCAGGCCTTAGAAAACGCTGCCAAGGCGTCGGCTAAAAGTGTCTTCACGAAACTTTATCCAGAGGCGGCGCTGGCGGTGGCGCGTCAAGCCGATGCGGCTCAGGCAGCGGGGCTTGAGCAACCGGCCTTGGCCGGTTTGCCTGTTTCGATTAAAGACCTGTACGGTGTGGCAGGCGAAACCACGATGTCAGGTTCAATCGTGTGCAAGGGCGAGCCAGTGCAAACGCATGATGCCCCCGTCATTGCACGGCTGCGTGCTGCCGGCTCGGCCATTATTGGCAAAACAAATATGACCGAATTCGCTTTTTCAGGGATCGGCATCAACCCCCACTACGGCACGCCTGTCAATCCTACTGACTCCAAAGTGGCGCGGGTACCCGGCGGTTCGTCCTCAGGTGCTGCGGTTTCGGTGGCCTTAGGTCTGGCCGTTGCGGGCTTGGGTTCTGATACGGGCGGCTCGATTCGTGTACCCGCGGCGTTGTGCGGCATCGTCGGTTTTAAAAGTTCTCAGTTTCGCGTGCCGCTCACGGGGGCGCTTGAGCTAGCCCGCTCGCTCGACACCGTGTGCGCCATGACGCGCAGTGTGCAAGATTGTCTGACCGTCGACGGGGTATTGTCGGGCGCAATGTTGAAAGTGAAGCGCCGCCCGCTGTCAGGTATGCGTTTTGCGCTGCCACAAACGACCTTGCTAGATGGCTTGGATGACACGGTTGCGAAAGCCTTTGCGCGCAGCGTCTCGGCGCTATCGGCTGCAGGTGCGCAGATCATCGAGATCCCGTTAACGGAGTTGGCTGAAATCCCTAAGCTCAATGCGCCGGGTGGGTTATCACCGATCGAGGCCTATGCCGTGCACCATGCGCGTCTGGCCCAGTCTAAAGAAGGCTTTGATCACCGCGTGGCAGCGCGTATAGCGTTAGGCGCGCCAGTGACCGCGCAACAATATCTTGCCATGCTCGACAACCGGTTAGGCTGGATTGCAAGAGTTGAGCGTGCGCTTGAAGGGTTTGATGCGGTGTTGTGCCCCACCACACCAACTATCGCACCAGAGATCGCCAAGCTCGAGGCCTCGGACGAGGCTTTCTTCAAGGCGAATGGCCAGATGTTGCGCAATACGTTTGCCTTTAACTTTTTAGACGGTTGCTCGTTTAGCTTGCCTTGCCACATCGCCGGCGAACAGGCGGTTGGTTTGATGCTGTCTTCGGTAAGAGGCGACGACGCCGCTTTGGCGGCAGTCGCGCTAGCGGTTGAGGCGGCACTGGGGTCTCGGTCGCTCAGCGCCTGAGTCAACACTGCGCGCAATGATGTTGCGTTGGCGCCTTGATCGTTGAGCGCCCGAATCTTAACGGATGACGCCATTACGCTGAAAAGGCTGAAACGTGCAGTTAGGGTACTTGAATGCCAGATTAAAAATGGCTAAATAACGCGCTGAAAGCACCTGAAATCGATCGAAACAGATTGCACTGGCTGCACCCCTGACGCTCGTCGAATAACAGCCCTAAGCTAGGGCTGTGTTCAACTAAATAAGGGAGTCAGTCCATGAGAGCCTTGCGCGGTCTGGTGGTTGGGGTGTTGTTGCTACTGACAGGCTGTGTGGCCTACGGCCCTCCTGCAGCGGCGTATGGTTACGGGTATGGTCCAGGGTACGCATACAGTCCCGTCTACCCCGCCTACCCCGTGTACGTGGCTCCCTATCCAACCATAGTCGTGCCGGTCGTCAGGTATCCCCGATATCGGCCCTACGGGCATCGCCGTTGGCGCTAGGGGGCACGGCCGAAGCGGGGCTTTTCGCTCAATCAGGTAAAGTATCGGTACTTGCCTAGTCTAGGGCTCAGCTAACGCGCGCCTTTTTTTCTGAGGGGCAAGCTTTTACGGAGTAGCCATTGAAAGTCCCGCAACGCCTAGCGCCGCTTGTCGAAGAGGGTTTAGTCGACGAAGTGCTTAGTCAACTCATGAGCGGCAAAGAGGCTACGGTCTACGTAGTGCGGTGCGGCGACTCGGTGCGCTGTGCCAAAGTGTACAAAGACGCCAAACAACGCAGCTTCAAAAATGCGGTGTCTTACACCGAGGGCCGCAAAGTTAAAAACAGCCGCCAAGCCCGCGCCATGGAAAAAGGCACGCGCTACGGCAGGCAAATGCAAGAAGAGGCCTGGCAAAACGCTGAGGTCGATGCGTTGTTTCGCTTGGCCAATGCGGGGGTGCGGGTGCCGCAGCCTTATATCTGCACAGATGGTGTGTTGCTCATGGAACTCGTCACAGATGCTGACGGTCAGGTAGCGCCCCGCCTGAACGACGTTGAACTGACCGCCGAGTCGGCGCTTGAGCACCATGCGTATTTAATTAACCAAGTCGTTCGTATGCTGTGCGCTGGGGTGATCCATGGCGACTTGTCTGAATATAATATTTTGATGGCGGCCGGTGGGCCCGTGATTATTGATCTGCCCCAGGCGGTCGATGCCGCGGGTAATAACGAAGCGGCAGCCATGCTGGCGCGCGATGTACAAAATCTGGCCGTTTATTTTGGTCAGTTTGCCCCGCAGTTGCTGACTACCGCCTATGCCAAAGAGATTTGGCAACACTACGTTGCTGGCGACTTGACGCCAGAAACTCCCTTAACGGGCTTTGTCGCAGCTGACACGACCCCGGTTGATATGGCCGGCTTGCTCCAAGAAATCGAAGATACCCGCCGCGAAGAGCAAGAACGCAGGTTGCGTTTGCAAGAGCGCGATTGAGGTAAATGTCAGTCTCATGGCTATAATCAAGTGCAAATTTATCCAATCACTTGAACCTCGCCATGACCGCTCAATCTTCTCTTGCCTTTCGCTCGACCAAGTCTGCTCATCCTACGCCTGACGCCGACCGCGAAGCGATCGTCGCAAATCCTGGCTTTGGTAAGTACTTTACCGACCATATGGTGTCGATTGACTGGACGCTCGAACAGGGTTGGCACGATGCTGCGCTCAAGCCTTACGGCCCCTTGATGCTGGATCCGGCCTCGTCAGTCTTGCATTACGCCCAAGAGATTTTTGAAGGCTTAAAAGCATACCGACATCCAGATGGCTCTATCTGGACTTTCCGCCCCGAAGAAAATGCTGCACGGATGCAGCGCTCGGCAAAGCGGCTGGCCCTACCGCCGCTACCGACAGATTTATTTCTCGAATCGATCAAGCAGCTCGTCAACGCAGACGCCAATTGGGTGCCCGGTGCGGGTGAAATGAGCTTGTATCTTCGACCATTCATGATTGCCAATGAAAGCTTTTTGGGTGTGCGCTCGGCGCATCGTGCGGCTTACTATGTGATCGCGAGCCCAGCAGGCCCTTACTTTGCAAAGGGGGTTGCGCCGGTGATGATCTGGTTGGCTGAAGCGCACTCTCGTGCGGCGTTTGGTGGTACAGGTTCAGCCAAGTGCGGTGGTAACTACGCGGCCTCGCTGTTGCCTCAGCAAGAGGCCTACGAAAACGGTTGCCCACAGGTTTTGTTTTTAGATTCGCAAGAAGGTAAATACATCGAAGAGCTGGGCGGGATGAATGTGTTTTTGGTGCTCAAAGATGGCACGCTCGTAACGCCCGAATTGACTGGAAGCATTCTTGAAGGCGTGACTCGCATGAGCATTATTCAACTTGCTCGCGATCGCGGTCACCAAGTTCAAGAGCGCAAAATTACCATCGATGAGTGGCGTGACGGTATCGCCTCGGGTGAAGTCACCGAGGCGTTTGCCTGTGGCACGGCTGCAGTGGTGACACCTATTGCGGCGCTTAAGGGCCGAGGCTTTATTGCAGGTGACGAAAACGCACCTGCCGGTAAGCTCACCATGTCTTTGCGACAAGAACTGACCGATATTCAGTCGGGGCGTTTGCCGGATCGCCACGGGTGGATGTTGCGCTTGGTATAGACCTTTGGGCGCATCATCGGTGACAGGTTGGTTTTAAGGCCTGAGTGCTGTGATTGAGCCCCAAGCGAAGGCGTGGCGGTATGCTAGCGTTGTTAGTCACTCAGTTTGTTTTGAGCGCAAGCGACAGCATCAATTGATATTGAGCAGCTTCAAGGTAAGGCTGTTTATTCATTAAATTCATTAAAAGCTGATCGGCCAAAATAACTTGATCGGCGGGCAACTCTTTCATGACCGCTGAATACACCGCAAAGCGTCTGCCGTTAGCCCAGGCTTGAATCGCCTGCTCGTGCGCCTGACTATGCTGCAGTTTTTGTTGTGTGCGCTTTAAGCGTTGTCGGTCGGCCTCAATATTGCCATAGGGGGTTCGTGCTTGGGTTTGCCCCGAACCCCTCAGTACCCTCAAGCGCGCCGCCGTGCGAATGGTGAGGTAATCGGCCTGCGTGACAAGGCGTACATGTTCAAGTAATTGAATTTGCGTCAACAGCAACTCGGGTTGAGCATCGATCTGTTTGGCGAGTTTTTTTAAGCTTGCAGGCACACGGTGGCCACGCTGCTCGAGCAAGGTTTGGTAGCGTTGCGCAGTGAACTGGGCTTGGCCTGCAGGGATTGAACGTGGCAGTGGCATCTATTGAGCACCTTAACAGCGCATAGTATATCTTAGTGATCTAAGTTAGTACATTCTGATTGGTTGATACAGTACATCTGTAGCAGATATTTTTGCTTATCTTGTTGTCAATGCAAGGATTTTTTCACTTTAGGTTCTCTATAGGCTGGTTTTCTTGCTTCTGCGAGTGTCCGGTTAAACAGGGTAGTTTTTCAATAAGAGCCACTGTTGGCGCGGCTAAGAGGCCGATTTTTTTGGTGCCGATTTGAATTCAAAATATAGCCAGATTTGTTGCATTGCGCTCGGTGGCCTGTTTTTGTTATGGCCTGCGATTTATAACGGCTATCCGCTGGCCTACAGCGACTCGCATGTGTTCATCTCGCAGCCTGTGGCCGGCTTTATGAACTGGGATAAGCCTTTTGTCTATGGGCCTCTGATTCTTTTGTTTCATGCCTGGCAAACGCTTTGGCTAGTGATCGTTGCGCAGGCGTTGCTGGTGTCGCACTTACTTTGGTTGGTCGTTGGTGCCCTAACGCCCGAGCAAAAGCCAGTGAGCGCGGCGTCCTCGCCCCTAGCACCGCCCGCTGCAGCAGCCTGGTCAGTGGGCAAGCGCCATCTGTGGGTGTGCGCCGCGCTGGCCTTAGTGAGTGCAGCACCGTGGTTCGTGAGCTTTCTGATGCCGGATATTTTTGCGGCCATGACGGTGCTATGTATCTTTCTATTGGGGTTTTCAACCCGCTTGAAGCGCGCCGAGGTCGCCTGGCTGGTGCTGCTTGGCGCCTTGGCGATCTCAGTGCATCTTTCACACCTTGTGATCGCGGGCGCGTGCGTATTTGGTGTGCTTTGCCTGGGTGTGCGTCGCTTAAAAATTGCAGTCTTACCTTTAGTGGGCGCTATTGTCATTTTGCTTGGCACTAATTTTTATGCCTTTCAAAAAGCCACAATCTCGCCACATGGGTCAGTCTTTATGCTTGCGCGTTTGTCGGGCGATGGCAATACCAAAGAAATTCTTGAAAAATATTGCGCGCAAAAAAACTGGTATCTCTGCGCCTGGGTCGATCGTTTACCCACAGATAGCGATGATTTTTTATGGAACGGCCAGGGTCCTGTCTGGAGTCACCCAGGCGGGCCGATCGGTCTGGCGCCAGAGGCTTCAGAGATTGTTTCTTATGTGGTGCGCACCAGGCCATGGCCAGTCATGTGGTCTGGTTTAAAAAATATGACCGAGCAGTTGTGGATGATTCAGTTGGGCGATACCTTACATCCTGATCACCTAGATGTGACGGTGGCGAAAAGTGTTCGCCAGTACTTTTCTGCGGCAGAGCTTGAGAGCCTGAATAGTTCAAGACAAATGAAAGATACGCTCGCTGCAGACGCGGTTTGGTTCAGTCGTGTCAGCGTCGGGGTATTTTATTTTTCTGTGGTGTTTGGATTTTATTTACTGTTTACTGCCTGGCGTAAGCGCGACGCACGCTTAGTGGTCAGTTTTATTCTGATGCTTTGGCTCGGTGTCGCGGCCAACGCCTTCGCGACCGGTGCGCTGTCTAAGCCGCACCATCGCTATCAAGCCCGCATTGCTTGGTTGCTGGTGTTGCCGCCCCTTCTGTTGTGGCGGAACCCCGGCAGAAATCGCGCCCTCAATGTTACTCGCGCTTGATATTACTGGCTTTGATGACGGTCGCCCACTTGGCGATTTCGCCATCCACAAAGGCGGTTAGCGCTTGCGGAGTGCTGCCTGCAATGTCGATTGCCTGTTGCACTAACTTAGCCTTGAGATCAGGGTCAAGTAGTACGACGTTGATATCGCGATTTAAGCGCTCGATGATTGCAGGTGGTGTGCCTGTTGGCGCAAAGAAGCCGTAACTTGCAATTGATTCAAACCCAGGATAGCCCGACTCGGCAACCGTGGGTAAGTCAGGCATCAGGGCCGAGCGCTTGGAAGTGGTGATTGCAAGTGCGCGTACTTTGCCGTCTTTGAGCATTGGCAAATAGGGAGGCAAGGTATCAAGCGCCATCGTGACTCGCCCTGAAATGAGATCAGGCATTAAAAGCGATGTGCCCTTGTAGGGAATATGCAATACGTCAATACCTGCAGCAACTTTGAACATCTCGCAGGTTAAGTGGATCAAGCCGCCCGTACCCGAAGAACCGCAGGTGAGTTTGCCCGGATCCTTTTTAGCCAGAGCAACGAGCTCGGCCAAATTTTTGACTGGCAACTCGTTACTGACTACAACGATATTACTCAGTGTTCCAGCCATCGAGATCGCAGTTAAATCTTTCTTGAAGTTGTAACCAGGGTCTGTGTAATAGCTGACCGCGATCGAGTGCGAGCCGATTGAACCCATCAGGATGGTGTATCCGTCGGGTGCTGCCTTGGCAACGTAGGCCGCACCGATATTGGCACCTGCGCCTGGCCTGTTTTCGATCACCACAGGTTGCCCAAGCTTCACGGCCAGTTTTTCTGTAATCGCGCGCGTCAAAATATCAGTGGCGCCGCCGGCCGGAAACGGCACAACGACTTTAAGAGGTTTGGATGGATACGCGTCTTGTGCCAGCGTGGGTGCAGAAACGCCCGCGCCAAGAGCCAAGATCGCGAGCAAAAAATTTAAGTAACGATTCAAGCGCATGATGTTTTATTCCGAAAAGTGAAAGTACATCATAATCCTCAAGCAAGAAGTGTGCCGGCACCTTGGCCCCAAGAGGATATCTCGCTGACATAAACTGGGCGTTGGTGATACCCAGTTGCTGGCCCAGATCCTGGTTTAGTGGGTGGAAAGCTTGCGCCCCAGCCTGATCATAGGCCTTTCAACTGCGTAATAAATAATGGCTGAGAGCACGATCGTGCCAAGAACAGAAAGTAATAGATACACGGCGAGGTGAGCATCGGCGAGCCACGGCAAGTGACGATCGCGCAGCAACACAAAGAGGGTGTAAAACACAATAGGGTGAAACAGATACATTGAATAGCTGATTTCGCCTAACCAGGTGCTGACACGATGATTGAGTTTTAGTTTTGTCGACAGCAAGATAAACAAGCCTAGCCCCAAAGACACCGGTGGCATAAATACCAATAATTTTGACCCCAAAGCGCTTGGTAAATACGCGTAAAAAATCCAGGTGAGTAAGGGTAAGGCACACACGCCTAGCGGAAACAAAATAAAGATAATGCGAATCACCCGAGAGAAGGTCTGAGTGCCGTCAGTTTGTGCGCGATCATGCCAACAACGAAAAAGAGCCCCCCAAAACATAATTGCAATAAATACCCCGTACTCTGTGAGGTAGTTTAAAAAGGGACCCGCGCTGGCGGGATTCAGCCATTCGGGATTCAGCCAATGCACGCAGCGCGGAAGCACAGCGAAAGCGATCGGCCCGCCCAACAGGCCCACCACCAACCAGGGCGGCTGGTGCAACACCCTGAACGTAAATAGAAGCGCGCAGGCAATATAAAAAATTAACTCAAGGCGCAGCGTCCAGTAGAGCCCCATCACGTCTGGCGCACCGAACACACTTTGAATCATCGTTAAATTGAGCCACACCGTCTGAGCCGAGAAGGGCGTCAGTAAGTAGAGCCCAAGCAGCGCTGCGGCCAAGACCGAAAGCCAATAGGCTGGATACAGCCTAAATAACCTGCGAATAACAAAGACTTTTAGGGCGTTTGAAGTTGTTTGATGACCAACCGCCCGCAAACTTGAGGGGATCACAAAGCCGCTGATGGCAAAAAACAGAACGACCCCGATGCGCCCAGTATCGACTGCCGCTGAAATTTTATACAGCAGGCCACCCGCCGGTGGCGTCGGCAATTGCATGAAAGCGTCTGTGGCGTGCAGCCAGATGACCAATAAGGCTGCAAGACCACGCTGGGCGTCGATGTAGCCAAAGCGTTGCGCCATTGGCGAAGCTTGCTTCAATATGCTCGGATCAACTTCAATCCGCCTGAATCTTGTTATCTTTAATCAGCTTGCCGTACAGGGCGTATTGCTTTTCAGTTGCTTGCTTAAACTCAGCTGCACTGGTGCCGCGTATCGTCACACCCAAGGCAATCAGGCGCTCGCGCGTCTGCGGATCGGCCAGCGCTTTTTGCATCTCGGCATTTAGCTTGTCGATGATCGGCTTGGGCGTACCCGCCGGGGCAATCATTGCGAACCAAGAGTTAAAGAAAAAGTCACTGATACCCGCTTGCACGATAGTTGGTACGTTTGGATACTGGGCAAGGCGTTCGGGGGTTGAGACGGCCAGCAGGCGTAATTTGCCGCCCTGGATCAACGAGGTGACGGTGCCCAAGCCTTGGTAAGTGACCTCGACTTGCCCTGCAGCCGCCGCGATGGCGGCAGGCGTTGCTCCTTTGTACGGCACATGCACCAGATCAATGCCAGTGCGTTGCGCAAACAGCGCCATGGCGATGTGCTGCGGGCTGCCGCTGCCGCCTGAGCCATAATTAATTTTGCCTGGGTTGGCTTTCGCTGCCGCAATAAAATCGCTTAGGGTTTTATAAGGTGACTGGTCCGCCACCACAATGCCCCATTCAATCGTTGCGACAAGTGAAATGGGCTCAAAGTCTTTGAGTGCATTCCAGGGGATGTTTGAATAAATATGCGGCAGCATCGTCAAGATGCTGTCATTGACGCCACCAATCGTGTAACCATCGGGCGGGGCTTTGGCGATACGATCCGCGCCAATCAGCCCCGATGATCCAGCCATATTTTCAATCACGATGGGCTGGCCCATGTTTTGTGACATCTTGGCCGTTAACAGGCGCGCCGCGCCATCTACAGCGCTGCCTGCGGCCAACGGAATAATCATGCGAATGGGTTTGCTGGGATAGCTGTCTTGCGCTTGTGCTGGCGGTAGGCAAAAAGAGGTGAGCGTAACCAGAGCTAGCAGCGCGCCCTTTAATCGTTTGACCCCAAAGCGGTTGCCTTTCAACCGATTCGTCGAGAAGTCGTACACGTTGAAACAACTTGCAGAGAAGGGGAGCAGGGGCATGAGCTTTCCGAGAGTTAAACAGTGAGTGCGGCGATATTCAGTTCAGTCGCTAGAGTATTTAAATCCGCAACCAGAACCGGTGCAAGCGGTATCCCTTGCTGAGCGTAGGCTAAGCGTTTGGCATGGCTTTGCTCGCCGGGCAGCCACACGCGCTCGACCCCGGGCAGGCGTTCGCTGGCGCGCAGATCTTTGACCAGCTGATCGACAGCACCTTTAAAAAAACCAGGTTCTCCAAAGGCTTTTAAATCGATGACCAAAATGGCTTGCCCGGTATTGGTGGGAGTGACGTGGTCTTTGTTGAAGTCAACCACCTCTTTGCCCATTGAGGCGCCTTGCAAGGTGCCCGCCAGCAAGCCAACGATCAGGGCTAAGCCATACCCCTTATGCCCGCCGATCGGAAGTAAAAAGCCCTCGTCGGCACGGTTGGGATCAGTGAGGGGGCGGCCTTGGCGATCAATCATCCAGCCCTCTGGCATGGTTTCACCGCGCTTGGCTTTGGCTTTGACTTTGCCGTATGCCGCCACAGTCGTGGCCATATCTAGTACAACGGCGGGCTCGCTGCCTGCCGGGATTCCGGCTGCGATAGGGTTGGTCGACAACAACATATCCATCCCACCCCAAGGGGGTAAATGGTTGGCATTACCCACCGCAAAATACAAGCCGATCATGTCGTGCGCGATGGGCATGCGCGCATAAAGCGAGGCGGGGCCCGCATGGTTGCTATTGCGCGTGCCCACCCAGGCCACACCTGCGTCTGCGGCTTTTTTGATCGCGAGTTCAACCGCATGCGATACCACCAGATGTCCCATCCCGTTGTCGCCATCGACCACAGCCATCGCAGCCTTATCCTGCACGACTTTAATTTGCGGGTTGACGTTGATCCCGCCTGCCCGAATACGCTTGACGTATTGCGGTAGTCGAATCACACCGTGACCATCAGAGCCTTGTAAATCGGCCTGCGCCATTAGCGAGGCAACCTTGTTGGCGTGTTCAGGCGACAGCCCGTTGGCTTGCAAGGCGCGCGCGATAAAGTCTTTAAGGGCGTCGAACTGAACGATGATTGAAGTGTTGGCAGCGGGCATGTGGACGTGTGAAGAATTATGTGGAGGACGTGTTGAAGAATCAGGTGAAGGACGTCTAATAAAAATTACGAAGAGCAGTCGTAGGCCAAGCGCAGAATGCCCACCAATTTTTTAAGTGGCTATCGCTAGTTAGTTTTTCCGGCGTCTGTCCAAGCGGGTACGCGTCCGAGTTGCTCGGCTTCGTGCCAGGCAAAGTTCAGCTCGACCTTAATCCCATTGATCGGTTCGCGCATGAATAGCTGGTATAAATTTGAGTTGTGCGCTTTGCGTTCGCTAAATTCGATGCCGTTTTTAGACAGGCGTTCGATAAACTCGGCCAGCCCATCGCAGTTCAAGCACAAATGGTCAATTCGCCCCGATCCCAAAGCGCCTGCTGCCGCGTAGTCAACGTCTTTCTGATCGCTAGGAGTTTGCAAATAAGTATCCTGATGCGCTGAATGCCGGGCCTTGCCGATGTGCAAGACATCTTGCTCGCCGATGTATAGCCAATACACCGGGAATCCAAATTCGGGATGAAAGCCATCGATGAAGCCGAGATTCTTGCAAAACCAGTCGCGCGTACCCTCTGGGTCGTGCGTGAGGATCAGTACATGCTCTAAAAATCGTAAACCCATTTGATGCCCCAGCTAAAAATCGCCGTTGAGAAGGTCTTTGACACCGCTTAGTGCCCAAGCGCGTCAAGGTAGTGTTGTACAACTGATCTTGATAGTTTTTGACGCTCGCGCTCAACAATATATACCGTGGCGCGCTGCATCTGTGTCAAATCCAACTCAGAACTTGACGCAATGAGCGACCCTTGCGCTATCAGTGTTGTCTGTAGCGCACTATCTTGTTGCGCCGCCAACGCCCGTTGTTGTGTCGTGGCTTGTGCGCAGGCCTCTTGCAGTGCTTGTTGTTGCGGCTCTGATAGTGAGGCAAACCATGATTGATTGCACACCAGCAAGAGCACTCCAAAGAAGTGACCTGTCAAACTTAGATAAGGGTGTTGCTCGTAAATTTTAAAGTTGCTGTAGTTGGTGAGAGGGTTTTCTTGTGCCTGCACTTTACCCGAGCGAATCACGCGCATCAAGTCGCTCACGTCGGTCGTGACAGCATGAAAGCCTAGTGCGTTCAAAGACTCACGATAAATCGCACTATCAAGTGTACGAATCTTTAAGCCTTCACAATCTGCAGGCTGATGTATTGGACGAATGGCATTTGAAATATGCCTAAAGCCATTGTCCCAATAGCTCAGCACTTGATAAGTTGAATGCTGTTCGAGCGTCTGGCTTAAGAGCTGCCCTGCTGTCTGGTCGAGAGCCGTCAAGGCGCGTGTGCGGTCTGTGACGGTAAAGGGTAGATCTAGAACGGCTAAGTCAGGAGCGAGTGCGGTTAAATAGCCGGACGCAACGTAACAAAGTTGTCGTGCGCCGCTGTTGACGCTTTGGAATAATTGCGCGGCAGACTCACCTTGCGTCGTGACATCAAGGGTTGTACTGATCGGCCCAAATAAGTTGCTCGCTTCGAGCGCGCGCGCAAGTGATAACAGAGAGGTGCTTAAAATGGATCCAGTACTCTGATAGCCCGCCAGTTCGACGGTTGTTTTGTTTGACAACACGTTACGTGCCTTGAATATTAGAATCCTTGATAATTTTCTGCCATCGGGTGTAGTCAGTCTTCATGATCTTGAGCAGTTGTTCAGGCGTCTTTGGCCAAGGGTCGAGCCCCGCCTTGAGCATTTTCTCTTGAAGCGAGGGGTCGTTGACAACGTTTGCCGTTGCGCTGCGTAAGTCGGTCAGGGCGCCTGCCGGCACCCCTTTCTGTGCAAACAAGGCGATCCACGATGAGTAGTCGTAATTTTTAATGCCCTGCTCAATTAAGGTCGGTAATTTTGGGTATTGTGGATGACGTTCAGTTCCACAATACCCAATCAAGCGAATGCGCTTTTCGGCCAAAAAGGGCTTTGCTAACGAAAGCGCCATTGGCATGACTTGTACCTCGTTTGAGGCGACAGCCAGGGTTGCTTGACTAGCGCCTCTGTATGGGACATGAATCAATTTGACGCCAGCATAAGCATTGAACATTTCACCGGCCAAGTGTTGGGGACTGCCGATTCCGCCTGAGGCGTAGTGAATGCGTTCAGGATCTTTGCGGGCTTGTTGTAGCAAATCTTCGATGCTATTGATCGAGGACTGTGCGGGCACTGCAAAAAAAGTAGGTATGTTCGCGATGCCGGCGATAGGTTCAAACTCTGTGAGAGTGTCGATTTTGACATTTTGAGGCTGCAGGTGAGGCAAGATTGTCAAAATGCTATTGTTCAGTGCTGCGAGCGTTTGGCCATCAGGCTTGGCGCGTGCCATGCGATCGAGGCCAACAATACCACCCGCACCGGTGATGTTTTCAACGACAAAGGTGACGCCCATTTGTGCAGTGAGTGCGCTGGTGACATAGCGCACCGCGATGTCTGAGGCGCTGCCGGCCTGTAACGGGAGGCCTACAGTGATCGGATTGCCGAAGGCGTGTTTTTGAGCCTTGGCAAAGCTTGGCCAAAAGGCTACGCCGCAGGCGAGGGCACTTGCTTTGAGAAATGTTCTTTTAATCATGAGGTTTTGTTTACCCGCGTGAGTGACAAAAGGTTTAACCTTGGTGCTTGAAATTTACTCTGTTTTTTTCGTTTAAAGGGTAGCAAATGACCGCAAACGCCTTGAATGTGTTGGGCACCGACTTAGTTTCGTGCTCGTATGATCCGCTGACGGGTTATTACCGTGATGGCTGCTGTAATACTGATATGCAGGATTTGGGTAGCCATGTTGTTTGCACCAAGGTCACACAAGAATTTTTAGAGTTTTCGGCGAGTCGTGGCAACGATTTGTCCACACCGCGCCCCGAGTATCGCTTTGCCGGTTTGAAAGAAGGCGATCGTTGGTGTCTTTGTGCGTTGCGCTGGAAAGAAGCCCTGCATGCTGGCGTGGCACCGTTTGTGATTCTAGAAAGCACCCACGCCAAAGCGCTTGAGTTCGTCACGATTGAGCAGCTGCAAGAGTATGCGCTTGTGGCCGGGTAGGACAATCGATTGGCCCTTGCGCTTTGCCAGGTCACGCTAAATGGCAGCGCAACGGCTCTGTCAGAGCGTGATCCCTTCGTGCGCTGCGATCAGTTCAAACGCATGCTCAAACAATGCACGTGCCTGGCCCGATACTTCGGCTAAGTGCTCATGCAATTGTTGATCAGTTGAGTTTTTGTTTAAACATTCTTGGCTGTACTGCTCAAAGCTCGATAGTTGCGCGAGTAGTTCAGCGACATGGCGGGGGCATTCGCACAAGACTGCTGTTGAAATATTCGCAACGCGGGCGAGCGTTTCATCAGAATACTTTTTGGGTGTGGCTCTACGGCCTGCCAGCGGCGCTGCGGCTGCGCGTAATGCCCGTTCAAGGCTGACGGTGCGCACCCACTCACTGAGCTCAGTGTCTGAGATCGAGTCTTTACGCACCGTAATGCCCGCATCACTGAGTGTTTGCAGATTGTTACTCGCGCCGTACACATACAGCAGCAGTGTGTGGGATGCGTGGCTGGCGCGTACGAATTCAAGTATTTCTGAAACCGTGCTTTCTTGAACGGTATTCAGGCGAATGAAAAGAAAATCGGCGGGCATATGCTCGGCTGCGGCACGTGCGGTTGCAAGGTCAGAAAAAACTTCGGCGTGCTCGCTTTGTTCGGCAAACAGCCCAAGCTTGTGGCGTGCTGAACCGAGTCGCTGCGCCAAGCCTGTGCCCACAACCATCGCGCTGAGTTGCGACGGCGCATGCGCCGTGACTTGCTGCAGCGCTGAGACCGACAAACCTTGCTGATGTAACAGGCGTAGCTGCGCGCTATCAAGCACCGCAATGCTGCTAACGCTGTGCCCTTGCTCACTAAGCTGTTTGATCAGGGTCGCACGCAAGACATCGTCTTGCCCATAGAGGCGATGTTGTCCATGCGTTTTAGTAGGTGTAAAGGCCTGATAGCGGGTCTCCCAGATCCGCAGCGTGGTGACTGGCACGCTGGCTAATTTCGAGACTGCGCCGATGCGGTAAAGGGGAGTGGGGTTGTGGGGTGTCATGTTGGCAAGGTAAGTAAAATTATATTTGCGTAGTATTTGAGTAGATTATATCTGAATTATTTATTACTTATGGTTAATAAACTACTCAATATTGTCATTTAAGGTAAAATATTAACAAATAATATGTTAATTTCTACTCAGTTAAATACATTGAGGTATTGCCATGCTGTCGAACAGAGCCCTAAGTGCCTTAAACGCTACCGTATTCATTGCAGCGAAAGGGCACCAACACCCCCCCACCACGCGCGAACTATCGGCAGCCTTGGGTCTGTCGGTGTCATCGCTGCACGGTATGCTCAAACTGCTTGATGACCACGGCATCGTGCGCTCGTTCAGAGGTGCCGAAAAACGCTACGAAATTAAAGCAGATCCAGCCACCATGACGGCTTGGGATGTTGTGCAGATTTTTGAAGATCCGCATCCACCCGTTGCCCAAAATGCGAAAGACAAAGAGACCGCGACTTATGAATATGAAAATACGTATTGCGAATTACTAAAAGACTTTCTGGCTTCAGAAAAAATTTGTGACCACGTTAACAGTATTGGTTCAGGCTCAGGTTCTGGTTCAATTGCATGGACCTGACTGCGCACCTGACCGAGGCTGACCGGTCGCGTCTGATCGAGATGGCCTGGGAAGACAGAACGCCCTTCGAGATGATTCGTTTGCAGTACGGTTTGACTGAGGCCTCGGTGATTGACTTTATGCGTAGCAACATGAAAAAAAGCTCGTTTAAGATGTGGCGTAAAAGAATGAAAGGGCGCCTGACCAAACATCGCGCTTTAAAAAGTCTGTCAACGTCGACGGGCGACTTCCACAACGTTATTGCATCAGATAAACAGGGCATCACGACATGACTCGGGTGACAAAATGAGTGAAGATCTTAGATGTTGCGGTTCGGGTACTTGCATCATTAACCAAGAAGGGATCTGCTGGTGTGGCCAGCAGTGGGATGGCAAACAGATGCGTCACCAACCAATTGATTCACCCTTGAAATCCACAAAATGTGCCGAAGATGTGGGTGCTAAAGCATCAAGCGCCTTAAGCAAGCCGTCGACTGATTCACCCACGGGTGTGCAATGATCGGGCGTTGCAAAGGGCTGAGATAAGGGCGAAGCAACAGTACCTGGTTGAAGCGCCGCCAAAACGGCCTGTGGGTTTTTACGCGCAAACTCGATCGCCGCTGTTTGTAGAAACATATTGATTGCTGATTTCGAAGCGCGATAACCGTACCAACCACCCTTTGAGTTGTCGCTAATGCTGCCGACACGCGCAGAAAGCTTGGCGTAAATGACCCGTTCTTTGGCTAAGAGCGGTAAAAAATACTTCAGCAACAAGGCGGGGCCGATGGCATTGACTTGAAAGCTGCGCAGTAGGCGAGTCGAATCAAGTGCACCTAAGTGTTTTTCAGGGCCTTTGCCATCAATCGTCAGGGCGCCCGTCGCATCAACGATCAATTGAAAGGGCCCATGTGCGGCGCACGCGGTCGCTGCTGCCGCCAGGCTAGCCTCATCTTCGAGCGCAAACCCGGGCATATCACGCCTTGAGACTTCAAGCACTTGCGCACAATTTGGATCTTGCCTAAGCGCGGCAACAAAACCCGCCCCAATCGTGCCTGTTGAGCCAATGACGATTGCGCGATAGCTTGAACCCAACGAGTGCATGACGTGAACCGCCGTTATCAATAAGATGTCGCGCAGGTTACAAGAGTCGAACGCCCTTCGCGCGAAAGCCCTTATAGTGGTTACAGACGCACTGCAAATCAAGAAAAGACCGAGTCGTTTAGGTCAAATCTTTTTCAGTAGGCAGATACTGACAGCGTTATTCTGCCTTGATTTCGGCTCGCTTAATTAAGGTGCTGTACATCGCAAGCTCGCGTTTAATCAGTTCTGCAAACTCAACTGCAGAGCTACCCACCAGATCATTGCCGCCCTTGGTCTGCAAAGCCTCAATAACCTCTGGATCTTGTATCGCTTGAACGCTGACGGCGTTGAGGCGCTCGATGATGCCTGGCTCGGTACCGGCTGGGGCAAATAAACCCACAAATTGCGTAATATCAAAATCCTTAAAACCTGCCTCTTGCATGGTGGGGATATTGGGTAGCGAGCGTGCGCGTTTGGGGCCCGACACCGCAAAGGCCTTTAGACGCTTTTCTTGAATTAAGGGCGACGCGGTTAAAACCGTGTCAAACGTAAACGCCAGTTGCCCACCGAGTAAATCCACCAAGGCTGGTGCGCTGCCCTTATACGGCACATGATTAAACTGTGCGCCGCTCAGCATCGAAAACATTTCGCCGGCTAGGTGGCCGCCCCCGCCGATGCCGGTTGAGCCAAAGCTCAGCTTGCCCGGCTGCGCTTTGCCCTGCAGTACCGCATCATTCAGTGTGTTGATCGACGAGGCTGCAGAGACCACTAAAACGTACTGAAAAGACAAGATTTGGCTAATTGGCAGCAAATCTTTGACTGGATCGTAAGGCACCTTGGCATACAGTACCGGGTTGATGACGATGGGCCCACTCGCCGCCATGAGCAGCGAATAGCCATCGGCGGACGATCTGACCACTGCATCCGTCCCAATCATGCCGTTGGCGCCGCTACGATTTTCGACCACGACCGGGACGTTGAGTAGCGCCCCCATCTTTTTGGCGATGACCCGGCCGGTGATGTCGGCGTTGCCACCGGCGGGGTAAGGCACCACCATTTTGATAGGGCGGTTAGGGTAAGGCTGAGACTGTGCCTGGGCCTGGGCTGAGCCCAGTCCGAGAGCCCCTAGCGCAAAAGCTAAGTGCCAACACAAAGTGCGAAAAAGGGACGTGTGCATCGTGATTAAGTCGGTTTTGAGCGAGTTAGATTAAACTTCACCGCCAATTTAGCCCAATATCGCAGCGGTCGTTAAAATTTAATCAAAGAAAAATTATGCGTATGTTTCAAAGGTTCACTCAACTGCTTGCAGCCACCGCATTCTTGCTTGTGTGTGTCGGCTGCGCGCAGACGATCCCTACGCAGGCAAGCCCCGTCGCAGAGGCACAGACGAGCGCGCCGCCGCGTAGCGCTTCTGCAGAGGTACAGTCAATCGAGCCGCCGCGTAGCCCAAATGCGGTTGTACAGGCTACCGAAGCACCTCGAAGCCCAGCCACGGCGATATCCTCCTCGCCGTCTGGCACCCCAGCCCCAGTCGCACAGTCTGCTGGGCCGGCAGGCAGCCAGGCCTCGGTTGCGCAGCCCGTCGCGACCACCGGTGGTTTGGTTGCGGCCTCAAGTGCTGTAGCGGTAAAAGACTCTACCGCCGCCATACGCACCGCGGCGATCTTGCTGGCGGGCCAGCAACCTGTGACCGGACTGCCACCCGCCATCGCGCAAAGCCCTCGATGGGCCACCTTTGCTAAAGAAGTTACCGCGAACTGGGCGCTCTATAGCCAAAAAATTGCCGATCCGATGTCGCGGTGGGCGTTAGCCGAGCTACCTGTCACACCCGAAACGGTGTTTTATCCCTTTTCTGGTCCTGATTTTGTGACCGTGCATCAGTTGTTTCCGGCAGCCCAGCGCTACGTCATGATGGCGATGCAAAACGCAGAAAGACCGTTAGATTTGGCCAATCTTGCCCCCGATTTGCTCGAGCCCAGTCTAGGTGTGCTGACCTCAGCTTGGCAGCACTTTGGCGATCACGGTTTTTATGTGACCGAATATCTTGAAAAATACCTTTATTCGACCCGTGCCAACATCGGTGCCAGCACGTTTATCGTGAGTTTTTTAAGTTTGCAGGGTTTTGAAATTGAGCGCGTTGTGCCGATTCAAGTCGCTGCAGACGGCTCGTTGCAAGAGCTTTCGCCAGACACGCCACGCTGGCGCTCGGTACGCATACAGGCCAGCAAGCAGGGTAAGCCGATTATTGTTGATTACCTGAAAATTGATCTATCAAACGCAGGCCTTCAAGCCGCTCCGCAAAACCTTGCGCTGATTAACACCCTTACAACGAACCCAGTGTTATTCAAGGCCGCTTCACACCTGCCACAAAACGTTGGGTTTAGCATGATCGCCAACCAAGTACTCGGGCGTTCGCCCTTAGTCGTTCAAGACGAAACTGGCCTTAAGTACACCAACCTGGCTCAGTCGTACCAGGTTGCTTTATTTGGTAAATTCGTTGCTGCGCATCATGCCTTTCCAAGCTATCACGTTGATCTTGCAAAGGCCTTCGCACAACGAGATGACACCAAGCCGTTAAATTTTAGATTTGGCTATTTTAAAGACGGCAACTATGCACTGATGGTTGCTTCAAAAAAATAGTCGCTCGCGACCTTAATGTACACATACCTCAAGAGAGACTTACATGATCCAGACGCGTCACATTTTTCAAATCGTTCTGACAGTTCCTAATATTGTTGATCTGGGGCAGACCCCGGTGGGTGGTCGAAAAATTGCCAATGTCACGGGTGGCACGTTCGAGGGTGATCGCATTCGCGGTACGGTGAAGGCAGCCCCCGGAGGCGACTGGTTACTCATGCGCCCAGACGACGTCTTGACGCTAGATGTGCGCCTGATCCTAGAAACAGATGACAATCAGTTGATTTATATGAGTTATCGCGGCTTGCGTCATGGCCCCAAAGAAGTGATGGCGCGTTTAAATAAGGGCGAAAGAGTCGATCCGGCTGAGTATTACTTTCGCACCACACCGGTGCTTGAAACGGGTTCAGAAAAGTATAGTTGGCTGAATAAGATCATCTGCGTCGCAACCGGTCGGCGCGAAGCAGCTGGGCCGATTTATGATGTTTACGAGGTGCTGTAATCATCGTTCAGTCGTCTGGGCGCCTGCGTTGCGCCCAGAGTCCTTAAAGAGTAATCTGCGAGGGTGCGTACGAGCTTGATGTGCAGTTCCACTCAGCCGCTACGATAAAAATAATAGCGAGACATTGCATTCACCAAGGGTTCAAGGCCAACCCCAAACTGGGTGAGTGAACCGAGTTGACATGGGTTGAGTCAATTGATTGATCTGATTAACTAAAGAGACAACAATGAATTTTTTGTTCAGTGCTGAAGAAGAAAAACTGCGCTCAACGGTACGTGAGTTTTTAGCCGAGCATTTCACCGACGAAGTGCGCGCCGAAAATAGCGCGGGTAAGCGTGGCGAAGGTTGGGGGCCAGCGATTCGTGCCTTCTTTGATACCGTCAATGAAAAGCGTTGGTTTGCCTGGAGCTGGCCGGCCGAATTTGGTGGTGCCGGTGGCGATCGCACTGCGCAGTTTGTCATTGAAGAAGAGTTTTATCGAGCCACCGGTATTACCTTGGGTGGCGGTACCGGTGCACCAGCGATTTTGTCAGTTGGTACCGCCGCACAAAAAGAAGAATTTGTGCCGGGCGCCATTAAGCGTGAAATCATTTTTTGCCAGGGCTATAGCGAGCCTGGCTGTGGTACTGACTTAGCCGGTATTCGTTGCCGCGCAAAACGTGTCGGTGATAAATACATTATTACTGG
>JBIIWK010000008.1:0-24199 GCA_044338955.1 Burkholderiaceae bacterium | reverse complement strand
GTTTGAAGTCTTTGACCGCATCATACGTGAGCTCTTTGAGCATGATGGGGTTCACCGCCATCAACGAATTGCTACCCATCAAAATCGTGTATCCGTCTGCTGGCGCAGCCTTCACTGTGTTCATCGCCAACATACCCGCAGCGCCGGTTCTGTTTTCAACTAAAAAATTTTGGCCTAAACTTTTTGCCAGCAAGTCACCAAAAAAACGCGAGGCATGGTCGGCCCCGCTGCCTGCCGAGAAAGGCACAATCACTTTCACCGAGCGCGTCGGATAGTCGTTTTGTTGCGCCTGACTGACGCGAGGCATCAAGCCAAAGACTAAGCAGACGCAGCCTAGCCCTAATGCATAAACAACACGCGTCATCAGACTGCTTCTTGTCATATCACGTCTTCTTTATACAAAGCCTCGAGTTCAGCTTCTGACAGCCCAAGCCAGTCCGAATAAATCTCTTTATTGTGCTGGCCCAAATCAGGGCTCGCGATGGTGTTGACACGATCAGCCCCGTGGATGATCAAGGGCGTATGCGGCAACACCACGCGACCTAGATCTTTATCGTCAAACCACTCGAGCATGCCACGTTCGTGCATATGCTTGTCGTTCATCACCTCGAGCAAATCGCGTACGGGCGCCGCAGGAAAGCCGTGTTTTTTGCTTAATGCAAACAGTTCTGCGCGTGGAAGACTTTCTGTCCAACGCGTAATTTCATCGTCGGTCGCAGAAATATTTTCAACACGTAATTTGTTGCTCTCAAACCGTGGGTCTGTACTGAGATCCTCGCGCCCCATCGCCGCCAACAAGTGGCGCCAGTGCGGTTCAGTGACACACACAATCGCGATGTAACCATCTTTTGCGGGGTAAACGTTGTAAGGCGCTAAGGCGAGCCCACCATGGCGATTACCGACGCGTGGAGGTACCACCCCAACAGATTTGTGCGTGATACCCATGTTCGAAGCAAGCGTTGGGTAGGCCGTTTCTTGCATCGACACTTCAACCAAGCGCCCTTGCCCCGTTTGCGAACGTTCGTAGAGGGCTGTCATGATGCCTGCGTAGAGATGCACGCCGCTTAAGAAGTCAACAATCGATGCGCCTGCACGCAAGGGTGGGCCATCGGGCGTGCCCGTGACACTCATGATGCCCGAGGCGGCTTGAATCGTGACGTCCATCGCCAGGTTATCGCGATCGGGGCCAGACAAACCATAGCCAGTCCCCGAACCATAAATCAAACGAGGATTCAGTTCATGCAAAACCGACCAACCCACCCCTAAGCGGTCCATCACGCCTGGCGCAAAATTTTCAACCACGATGTCAGCGCGTTTGACCATTTCTTTAAACAGCTCGCGACCCTTTGCTGTTTTTAAGTTCAAGGTGATACCGCGCTTATTGGTGTTAAGCATGGCCATTGGCAACGAGGCGCCACCACTCACCTTAGCGCGTATCCGCGAGGGCTCGCCGTTGAGCGGCTCGATCTTGATGACATTTGCACCAGCTTTTGCCATCAAAAATGTCGCGTAGGGGCCTTGGTAGATTTGAGTCAAATCAATGACGGTAATGCCAGCCAAAGGCGTATTGGCGCGCGGAGCCTGTGGCGTTGTGTTTGCCATGATCTAGCGCGCCTCTTTAATGATTTTTTTGGCAAGTGACATACGGTGCACTTCAGCCGGTCCTTCGTACACGCGCATCACGCGTACGCGCTGAGCCATCAGCTGTAACGGCAGCTCTTTAGTCACGCCCATCGCGCCAAAAGTTTGCATCGCGTGATCAAGAATCTCGGCAGCCATTTCGGTGGCATACACCTTAATCATCGAAGCCTCAGTGCGCACATCGATGCCTTGATCTTGCTTGCGCGCCGCATCTTGCACCATCAGACGACAGGCATGCATCTTCATCGCGGCATCGGCAATCCACCATTGAATTGCCTGGCGATCTGACAATAGCGCGCCAAAGGTTGTGCGCTGCTTGGCATGACTCACCATCATGTCTAAGGCGCGACGGCACATGCCGATACACCACGTGCCGATCTGCAAACGACGAACCACGAGTCGCAATTGCATAGGGGCAAAGCCAGCGCCAATCTCGCCTAAGACGTTTTCAGCTGGGATACGGCAATCTTCAAATACAAGTTCATACGTGCGGTGACCGCCAAGCATGGGGATCTCGCGCAAAATCTCGAAGCCGGGTGTGTTTTTTTCAACGATGAAGGCGGTAATACCCTCGTGGCGTTTGCCTGCGCCGACCCGTGCCATTACGATGACAAAATCAGCAGACGGTACCTTGCTGACCCAGATCTTGCGGCCATTGATGACCCACTCGTCACCAACTTTTTCAGCGCGCGTAATCATGCCTGAGGGATCGCCACCCGCATTGGGCTCAGAAATCGCGATCGCCGATTTAGCTGTACCCGCCGCGTAGGGCTCAAGGTATTTCTTTTTTTGTTCTGGCGTACCCACAGCCAACAGCATATGCATGTTGGGCGAATCAGGCGGAAACACAAAAGGCGTGACGGTGCGACCTAGTTCTTCGTTGAGTGCCATCCACGTTGTTGCTGAGAGATTTGCACCACCGAGTTCTTCGGGTGCATCCAGGGCCCATAGCCCTAACTCTTTACATTTTTTTAATAAAGGCGCTTCTTCTTCTGGCAGCAATTTGAGCTGTTCGCCCTTAATTTCACGCGCCAGCACAGCCGCCTCAAGGGGCATTAACTCTTGGTCAACAAACTTTGCCACCAGATCAATGATCATGCGTGCGTCGTCAGCTTGTTCTGCAGTACTTTGTTCTTGGCTCACCCTACTCTCCTTATACGATAAGCACTATCTTAGCTGATTGAATCACCTGCGTTTCTTTGATCCCTACCCTGCTTCGCACGAGCCGTCATCGATCAACCAGATTTGCGTGTTGAATGGCTTTGTTCGTTATTGATTTTTGCGTCTCTGAGGACTTTGTTCGTTATTGATGGCCGATTTTTGCGTCTTGGTGGACGTTGCCCGCTATTGATTGACGATTTTTGCGTCTTTAATGACTTTGCCCCACTTGAGCGTCTCGGCTTCGATAAAGGCTTTGAACGCTTCTGGCGTGCTGCCAACTGCGTCGGCGCCACTCGCTGCAAGTTTCTGCTGCACCTCGGGCATGGCAAGTACTTGATTGATGGCCACACTCAATTGCTGCACAATCGGCGCGGGTGTCCCAGCGGGCACCATCGCACCGCTCCAGGAGGTTGCGATATAGCCGTCAAAACCGGCCTCGATCATGGTGGGGATTTCGGGTAACAAAGGGCTACGCTTGGGGCTCGTGACCGCGAGCGCTCTAAGCTTGCCTTGCTTGACGTGCTCAATCATGCCCGGCATGGTCGGAAACGCAACCTTCACCGTTCCGCTCAGCAAATCTACAATTTGTGGGCTTGTGCCCTTGTAAGCAACATGAACGAGCTCAACTTTGGCAAGAGACTTAAACCACTCAGCGGCCAAGTGAGGCGAGCCGCCAGTGCCGGATGAGCTGTAGCTCAGTTCGCCCGGATGCGTCTTGATGTAATTGATTAACTCTTGTACTGAATGAACCGGTAGCGAAGGATGTACCAACAAAAAACTTGTGACCGACGTGGCCTGAGACACCGCCACAAAGTCTTTGAACAAGCTGTAGCTCAAGCTTGGAAACAACGAAGCGCTCACCGCGGTGCCAATCGATACCCAAAAAATAGTGTAGCCGTCGGGCGCCGCGCGCGCCGCAAGCTCGGCACCAATGTTACCGCTCGCCCCCGGCTTATTTTCAATCACAACTGACTGACCCAAAACCTCGGCCAACTTTTGTCCAACAATCCGTGCAGGCACATCGGTTGAACCCCCAGGCGGATAACCCACGATGATTTTGATTGTCTTATTGGGGTAGCCCTGCGCCTTAACCGAAAATGAAGGGATCGCGATAAAAACACCCATCGCCATCAGCAAGAAAAATGATGTAAAGCGTATTTTGATTGTGTTCAATCTAAAGCTCCATAAAAAGCGCCAACTAGGCACTAAAAAAAACGACAACTAGGTACCAAAAAAATTTAATATCCCTCTAAATGAGGCTAAAAAATGTTTGGTATAAATAAGCACTGTCCATCCCCAATTAGCCTACTTTGCCTGTTTATTCAACATAGCGTTCGTTGTTCATGTTTTGCGCTTAAAAGTAACACGCTCGCTCGGGCATTGATCTAAAATTGAACAGAAGACGAAGTCGGTAAAGCAAAATCCACAAAGCTTTGCAAAATACAGCCATCACCCTTGGCAAATTCTTGAACCGCAAACATCCTTTTAGAGATAGCCCAATATGAACCGCTTTGACGATGCTGGCAAACTGCTCTTGCGACTCACGATTGGCATTTTGCTACTCATGCATGGCTTGTTTAAGCTGGCAAACGGTATTGACTCGATTACGACCTTAGTCCTGGCGCAAGGCTGGCCAGCCTGGCTCGCTTTTGGTGTGTTTATTGGCGAAATCATCGCGCCATCTCTATTAATCATCGGCGTGCTTACCCGCGCGGGCGCTTTAGTGATCGTTTTTAATATGGGGCTCGCAATTTATTTAGCGCATGCCTCTCAAATTTTGAGCCTGACAAAAACCGGCGGCTGGGCGCTTGAGCTGCAAGGCCTATTTTTAATGGGTGCCTTAGTGGTTGCGCTGTTGGGTGCTGGTCGGTTTAGCTTAGGTGGCGCACATGGCCGCCTGAACTAATTGGTCGCGGATGCCCGCATAGCGGTCAGCTAAGGCCATGCATGACAGGCAACCTCTGCTCGATCTAAAGCCTTGCCTGACTAATTGGGCTCCATGCCAAACCTAGCTTTGGCCTTTAACTGCGCAAGTTCTAATTCGAGTTGAGCCTTCGCTTGATTGGTGCAGTCGGTGCGTTCAACCTGAGGCAGTTCTTTGCAGGCATTCATTGCCTCTTGATGCGCGGCTAAGGTTTCTTTTCGTGCCGTATCAAACCTTTGCTCAAGCGTCACGTCTTCTTGTGTCCAGCGCTCTGGTTCGGGCTCGGGCCAACGGATCTCGGGTGGCGGTGGTAAAGGCAAAGCCGACTGAGCCTGAACGCCAGTCAGGCTCAGTAACGTCAGAAACGTCAATACCCCTGTCATCGCTAAGACATGTGGCTTAGGTAAATAAGTTGCTTTCATCGATAATCCCACAGATAACTTGGTACTCTTCTAACTGTACGCTTTTTTACTTACTTTTTTCAAGGATCATTGATGCTACTCAGAAAAAAGATTCAGCTGTACTGCGCGGGTCTGCTGATCAGTCTGCTAGCGTGTGTGCCAGCTTTGGCTCAGCTCAAAGCTGGCGCCGCCGCTCCCGCCTTTACCGCGCCCGCTGCACTCGCGGGCCAAACCTATAACTTCGTACTCGCCGAAGCGCTCAAAAAAGGGCCTGTGGTGGTGTACTTTTATCCTAAAGCCTTTACTACCGGCTGCACAATTGAGGCGCAGTTGTTTGCTGAGGCGACTGATAAGTTTGCCGCGTTGAATGCAACTGTTATTGGTGTATCAGGCGATGATATTGAGACTTTAAAAAAGTTTTCACAAGGCCCCTGCGGTGGTAAATTTGCCGTCGCGGCAGATCTTGATCGCAGCATTATCAAGGCGTACGACGCCGGCATGTTGATCGTGCCCAGTATGGCAAGCCGTATATCGTACGTGGTCACGCCCGATTCAAAAATATTGTTTGTGCACAACGGCATGAACCCTGATCAGCACGTGAGCAGCACGCTTGCTGCTCTGCAAGCATGGCAAGCTAAAAGGTAAAGATTGATGACGGCTGTTTGTTGGTTTCGTACAGATCTACGCGTAAGTGATCAGCCGGCATTGGCGGCGGCAGCGGCTCAAGGCCCAGTGATCGGTTTGTTTATTGCCTCACCCGAGCAATGGCGCCTGCATAATGACGCGCCTCTTAAGGTGGATTTCTGGTTACGCGCGGTCAAGCATTTACGCACCGAACTTGAAGCGCTGAATATTCCGCTCAAGATACTGTTGGTCGACCACTGGAAGAACGTACCAGAAGCCTTGCTTGCGTTTTGTCAGCAGCACCTGGCTGACCAAGTGCATTGCAATCGTGAACACGGCGCGCACGAGCGTACTCGCGACCGAGCCGCTTACAGTCTGTTGGCGGAGCACGACATTTCGCTACAAGGCCACCATGGTGGTACGTTGTTGGTACCCGGTAGCGTCAAAACCGGTGCCGATGCGTTTTACCGCGTGTTCACGCCCTTTTCGAAAGCGTGCAAAGAAAAACTACGTACGGCACCCTACCAACTCGCGCCTGCTATCGAGCAACAGCCTCGCGCTGGCTTGCCCGCATCAGACGACTTGCCTCAAGCCCTCAATGCGCTATTAAGTGTGACGCCCGAGGGTTTACAAAACGCGTGGCCCGCAACAACGTCCGCAGCCCACGAACGGCTTGAACAGTTCGCCCAAACACGCATGGCTCAGTACCAACCCGACCGCGATTTTCCGGCGCTGCCGGGCACCAGCGTACTGTCGCCCTACCTTGCTGCCGGCTTGATCTCGGCGGGTCAGTGCCTGCACGCCGCTTTGGTGCAAAACCAAGGCGAGTCTGATTCGGGTCAACGCGGTATCGTTGTATGGATTAACGAATTGCTGTGGCGTGAGTTTTACCAACATTTGCTCTTTGGTTATCCAGCTCTTTCGAAGCATCAACCGATGCGGCCCGAGACCAGCGCGGTCGTGTGGCGTGACGTACCTCAAGAGTTCAACGCTTGGGCGCAGGGCCGTACGGGTATCCCGATTGTCGATGCGGCGATGCGACAGCTATTGGCCACGGGCTGGATGCATAATCGGCTGCGGATGGTCGTTGCAATGTTTTTGACCAAAAACCTACTGATTGATTGGCGTCTGGGCGAAGCGTTTTTTATGCAACACTTAATCGATGGCGAATTAGCGGCCAATAACGGCGGTTGGCAATGGAGCGCCTCAACAGGGGCAGACTCAGCACCCTACTTCAGGGTATTTAATCCGATTAGTCAGTCTGAAAAATTTGATCCTCAGGGCGCCTTTATCAAGCATTGGTTACCCGAACTTGCCACGCTCGGGGCCAAAGAGATTCACGATCCAAGTCCCATCGCGCGAAAAGCGTTAAATTATCCTGCGCAAATTGTTGATCTCAAAAGTAGCCGCGTGCGTGCAATCGAAGCCTTTAAAAATCTGCGGTAGTGAGGTTCGCCAGCCTAGCGACACCGATCACAGAAGCCCGATAAAGACCACTTGATCACGTATACCGCACAACATTCTCGCTCTACCTGTTACCGTTCTTTTGTTTACCTTGCTGCCGAGTAGCATCCTTTTTTTAAAGTTAAAAATATGAGCCTGACTTCTTATACCGTCACGACCATCCAAGGCGAACCACAGAGCCTCAGCGTTTACGAGGGCAAAGTTTTATTGGTGGTCAATGTTGCCTCAAAGTGTGGCTTCACCGGTCAATACACAGGCTTACAAACCTTGCACCAAGAGTACGCCAGCCGTGGGCTGGTTGTGATGGGGTTTCCATGTGATCAGTTCGGCCACCAAGAACCTGGCAACGAGGACAGTATCCTGAAGTTTTGTGAAACCCAGTACAAAGTTACTTTTCCACTATTCGCTAAAATTGAGGTCAATGGAACAAACGCCGCGCCCTTCTACCAATGGCTGAAATCCAGCAAACCAGGTTTACTTGGTACTGAAGCCATTAAATGGAATTTCACTAAATTTTTAGTGGGTCGCAAAGGCCAAGTACTCAAACGTTATGCACCAACCGATACACCCGACTCGCTTCGTCAAGACATTGAGCAGGCGTTAGCACTTTAGGCGTCTCGGCCTTGGTTCGGTCAGCGATACACTGGCCACTACAAACTAAAAAAGGTCATTTCATGGCGTACCGTCTTGCTGCTCTGTATTTAGCTGGATTACTCTTGCTGGCAGGCTGCTCTGGCAAGCCCACCGTGCTGCAAGACATTACGCTGGCAAACTCGGGGGATCCAAGTCCTGTGCAGGCAGTCCCCGCCCGCACCGCAGCCCGTTTATCGCAAGCTGGCGCAGACAAAGGCGCAGCGTCTGTTGTTGGCAGCGGCTCGGGTGCCGCGACCAATATCGTGTCAGATCCTTCAATCGGTTCAGGTGGTAGCGCGCCCACCTTAGCGCAAAGCTCGGTTGCTAGCCCTGTGGCGGTTCCGAGTCCAGTGGCAATCCCTAGTCCGGTGCAGTCGCCCACCCGGCTGGCCACCGCGGTCATGATTGAAACAACCCCAGGCACTGCGCCCAATCGCGCAAGCGCGGCGGGGGATTCATCAAGCGCCACTGAGAGCACGGGCTCTTCTACCCCAGGCAACACGAGTGCGGCGGCTCTTTCAGAAAATAAAATTGCCTCAAAGGTCTTAACTTTAAAGAAAACCAAGCCAGGCTGCAAAGGCTCAGAATGCCCTGTGCTGAACTTTAAACGCCTCACATTTACTGGCTACGACCGATTTAACGGCTTTCTTGAACAGACGCTTCTTTCTTTGGCGCTGGTTGAGACCAACCGCAATCAGGCGTTTCGCGATTTGACTGAGCTTGAAACTTATTATTTCAAGACGGCCAAGCCACGTGACGAAATCGCACTTGCCTCAAGCGTTAAATATATATCAGGGGAGGTTGTTGTCGTACAGCTCGACAGTTACATTTTTACTGGGGGTGCACACGGGATTTCGACCACGCAGTACCTGAATTGGTTACCTAAAACCGACAGACTCCTGACCCTTGAAGCGATGCTGATGCCAGGCAAGGCACCCGCCTTTGAAGAAGCCCTTAAAAAACAGCACGCGCTTTGGTTAAAAAAGAACCCGCTCGCAAAAGAGGACCCGGCCGGCTACAACAAGATGTGGCCCTTTGAGCCAAGCGACAACATAGCCCTGCTTGAAAATGGTTTAGCGGTCACGTATGACCCCTATCGCTTGGCGCCCTACTCTTTTGGCAAGCCCACGATCTACATCCCCTACCGCGAGCTCAAAGGTATTTTGCGGCCTGAGCTACTGCCTAAAAGCTGAGTACGATCGCGTCAGCATCCTCTTATCTTCACCCACAGAGGCGCCGTATAGTTGGATCTTAACGACATACAACTACCCTGACGAACAATTGTGACCGCTTTGAATCGCTCAGGGCTTTGCTTTACGATTTGCCACGATCTTTTCAAGTGCCTTGGCCAAGTCCTCTTTACCGCGCGAGCGGGCCACGTCAATCGCGTCTTGCGCTTTGAGGTTTGACCGGCTCGGGTCGGCGCCTCCATTAATCAAAACCTGAACGGTTTCAAAGCTATCGGCCCGAACAGCGAGGATCAGAGCCGTATCACCGTCTGGTGTGAGTTCGTTAGGCAAAGCACCTTTTTCTAGCAAAAACTTAGCAACTTCAGCGCGCGCCTTGACGGCCGCGTAGTGCAGTGGGGTCCAGCCCTCTTTGTTGACCTGCGCACCTTTGTTGATTAAGGCCTTAACCCGTGGCACATCACCAATGAGCGCGACGTACATTAGTGGGGTCTCGTTGTACTGGTTTGCCGTATTCACGTTAATTTTTGGCGCAGCCAGTAGAGCGTCAAAGACCTGCCAGGCACCATCGCGGGTAGCCTGTATCAAGCCCGTCTGCTGGTTAGGGCTGCGAGTATTGGGATCAAAGCCAGACGCTAGTAACGCTTTGACAGCTGCGACATTATCGTTGGCAATGTATATCCAGTAATCCTTAGCGTTGGCAGCAAGTGCGGACTGACTTAAAAGCAAGCCGCTACCCAAGGCGATGAGTACTAAGCTAACGAAAACACGACGCGTCTTGCAGATGAAAGTTTGCATAAAATAAAAGGCATCAAAATTAAGGTTTAATATCCGGATATATTTAAATATATAAATAAAAATACTTGGTTAATTTAGAACTTACTTTAAACATTTAACATCAAATAAATTACTAGATATATTTAACATTAATTAAATAACTTAAATCATTGAAATAAATAGTATATAACTCATTTTATTTGTTAAATTACCCTGTCGCTTTAAAGCTAAAAATTACATGATAAATCTACTTTATCTTATTGAATAAATTGAAAAAGTTTTCTGTAGAAGCTAATTCAATCTCTTTCAATGAACAACCTCTAAGTTCGGCAATTTTTTCGGCAACATGAATAACTTTAGACGGATCGTTTAATTTACCGCGATACGGAACCGGTGCTAAATAAGGCGAATCAGTCTCAATCAAAATCCTGTTCAAAGGCATTTGCTTAGCAACCTCTTGCAAGGCCAGAGCAGTTTTGAACGTGACAATCCCTGAAAAAGAGATATAAAAATTCATCTCCATCGCTGCTTGAGCAACTTCCCACGACTCCGTAAAACAATGCATCACGCCCCCAACCTCGCCCGCACCCTCTTCGCGCATCAAACGCAGGGTATCCTCTGAGGCCGAGCGCGTATGAATAATCAAGGGCAGTCCACACTGTCGCGCCGCTCGAATGTGACATCTAAAGCGTTCACGCTGCCACTCAAGCTCGCCGGTCAACCGAAAATAATCGAGTCCAGTTTCGCCAATCGCAACCACTCGAGGGTGACTACTGCGTGATACCAGATCATCTACGCTGGGCTCAACCGTATCTTCATAGTCTGGGTGGACACCCACCGACGCCCAAAGTGGCTCGTGGCGCTCAACCAAGGCAATTAAGCCAGGCCAATCAGGCAGGTTGACGCTCACGCAAAGTGCGTGTGACACCTGATTGGTTTGCATCCGCTGCAAAATATCAGGCATTTGCTCAACGAGCTTCGGAAAATCAACGTGGCAGTGTGAATCAACGAACATACAAATCTGAGAACCTTTTTTTGAAAATCAACGCCACTGCGTGCAGCAACAAACATACAAGTCTGAAGGTCTTGGTTAACGCGCTAGAGCCCGAGTAGGTTGGCACGCGGCAGCAATACGCTGCAACACCGCATGGGCAAATAGCTTGCCATTCAAGGGGTGGCCCGCGACCCGCCGCTGTTGGTTAAGCCAGTCGGCTAATTCGCTGAGTTGTGCGACCGCCAGCCGCGCACACAGCACCGCCAAAGACTTGTGCAGCGCCGGAAAATACCGAATCTCTAGACCATGCGCCTTGAGGTTCATATCGATCACAAGACGTTGCAACAGCTCAATCCACTGGCTGGCTGGCTCTTTTGAAATCGTATCTGCAAGCTGGCCAACATTCATCCCCGTCCCTTTTTCTAGGCTTGTGACAAAGGTGGTGAGCCATTCAGGACAAGGTTGCGGTTGCGTTTCGGCCATTTTTTTGGCCAAAACAGGCGCACCACCCGAAGCGGCTAACCAGGCTGCTGCGTTGGTGACTTTTTGCTCAGCCAACCAAGCTTGCGCAATGGCGGCCGAGGGCGTGGCTAAAGGCAGGCGCCTGCAGCGCGATAAAAGAGTGGGTAGCAGGCGATCGGGCGCATCGGCGACCAATAAAAAGATCGTGGCCGGAGGCGGTTCTTCAAGCACTTTCAGTAAAGCGTTACCTGAAATATGTGTCAACGCCTCAGCGGGGTAGATCAGCGCCACTCTAAAGCCTGAGCGGTGTGTGGCGTTATTAAACCAAGGCGCAAGATTGCGAATCTGGTCTACACGAATGTCTTTAGAGGGCGCGCGCTTAGAAGAACCCGTCGCCTCAGCAGCCGGTGCGCTCTCGGCGCCCTCTTCATCGTCTTGCTCAGCCCCCTCTTCAAGCGCCATGACCTCTGGGCGAATGCGCTTGAGGTCAGGGTGGTGCCCTTTGGCAACCCAGCCGCAGGCCAAGCACTGACCGCAGGCCAGGCCGTTAACAGGTGACTCGCACATCAGCGCTGCCGCGGCGGCAAAGACAAACTCGCGCTTGCCGATGCCGGCCAGCCCGTGTACCAACCAAGCATGGGCAAAGCGCTCGCGCTGCCCAAGCCACTGCTGCGCCACTTCGACCTGCCACGGAAAGAATTGAGCTGTACTCATGTGAGGCGCCATTTTGTGACGATTTGAAATTGAGCGGTGCTCATACGAGGCGCCGCTTTGTTACGATTTGCAATTGAACGGCACTCATACGAGGCGCCACTTTGTTACGATTTGCAATTGAACGGCACTCATCCGAGGCCTCTCATGGTGACAAGCTGATCTAACTGTTGCGACAAGTGCTGGCGAATCTGCTCGATGGTTTGTGTTGCGTCGATGCGCTGGATACGTGCGCAGTGTTGTTGCGCCCGCGCAAGATACACGGCGCGAGTGCGTTCGAAGAAGGCATCCGCCTCTTGCTCAAAACGATCTTGCTCGCGCGTGCGATCAAGCCGCTCGCGTGCAACGGCGAGAGGCACATCAAAAAGCCAGGTGCAATCAGGTTGTAAGTCTGGGTGCACCCAATGTTCGAGGACGGCAATGCGCTCGACGCCCAGTTCGCGGCCGCCACCTTGATAGGCGAAGGTGGCATCGGTAAACCGATCACACACCACCCATTGCCCCGCCCTCAGGGCCGGCTCAATCACAGCCTGAAGATGCTCGGCGCGCGCGGCAAACATGAGCAAGGTTTCGCACTCAAGACTCATGGGTTGATGCAGCAAGAGGGCACGAAGCTTTTCGCCGAGCTCGGTACCGCCCGGTTCGCGGGTACAAACGACTTGCACACCACGCTCAGTCAATTGATCGACTAACCATTGCACGTGCGTGCTTTTGCCGGCGCCGTCGACGCCCTCTAGGGTTAAAAATAGCCCGCGTGACTGTGTATTCAAGGCTTGCGACCCAAAATGTAGACCGCCACATTTTTATTGTGTTCAGGAAGCGTGACCGCAAAAGCGCTGCTGCCATCCCCTTTTGAAACGAAGTACAAATAATTATGTTTTTCGGGATTTAGGGCGGCGGCAAGGGCAGCACGACCACTGCTGGCGATTGGGCCGGGCGGCAGGCCCAGGCGGGTGTAGGTGTTGTAGGGGGTATCGGTCGTGAGGTCTTGCTTACGTAATTTGCCGCTATAACTTTCACCCAGTCCGTAAATCACGGTCGGATCCGTTTGCAACAACATGTTGACACGCAGTCGGTTATTAAACACCCCTGCAATGCGGGCTCGGTCGGCCGCTTGACCCGTCTCTTTCTCAACGATTGAAGCTAATATCAGTGCCTCGTAGGGGGTTTTCAAGACGCTGTTTGGCGCTCGATTCGCCCAGGCACGCTCTAATATTTTTTGCTGGGCACGGGCAGCGCGCTCTAGCAACTCGACATCGGTGGTGCCGATTGAAAATATATATGTATCCGGAAAAAACAAACCCTCTAGTGAGCCGGCTTGCCCTGGTTGATTGACGCGCTTCAGTAAATCGGCATCGCTGACTTGCCCAAGCGTTTGTTTGATATCGGGATGCTGGGCCAGTGCAGCCCGAATCTGACGCAGATTCCAGCCTTCAACAAAGGTAATTTGTCGAGCCGTCACATCACCAAGTGCCATGCGACGCAGCACCGTACGCGGGCTATCCCCCTGGACCAGTTGATAGCCTCCCGCTTTGATTTTGGTGTCAAGCTCACCTAACCGTGCGAGCGCAACAAACCCCTGGGCATTCAGGGGCACTCCGGCTTGATTGATTAATTGCGCAATACTTGAAGGCGTCGCGCCAGGCGGCACCAGAATATCCACCCGCTCAGTCGGTAGCGTGAGTGCGCCATTCACCCAGACGTAGGCAGTCGCCGCCGCCCCCCCCACCAACAGGATCAAGGGCAAAACCAGATAAAGCAGAAGTTTATTCAAGGCATTCATAGGTATGACAGTTTAATATGTAACACGGCGATTCAAAAACGAATGATTGAGACCTATGCACCCCATACTGACCCAACCGCTTATACCGAAGGCTGCAAGCCTGCCTGAGGCTTTGGTGATTTATCCCTTAGAGGACTTGGCCATATTTGAAGCCACGGGTGCCGATGCTTTATCGTTTTTGCAAGGTCAGATTACGAACGATATTTTGAGTGCAGGCCCAGAGCAGGCCAGGCTCGCAGGTTATTGCACCGCGCAGGGCCGGCTACTCGCGACCATGGTGATGACCGCACTGCCCGACGCGCCAGCAGGCGGCCTGATCGGGCTGATGCGACAAGACATTTTAGCCTCTGTGCTGAAGCGCTTAAGTATGTTCGTGCTGCGTGCCAAAGTTAAATTCGGCGCGAGCACCTATAGCGTGGTGGGCGCCTCGGTTGCCACCCCTCGGGTCGCCGCCTTGTCCCAGACGCTGGGGCACACGCTGCCGCAGACGGCTTGGCAGGCGGCCGCTACGGCAACAGGCCTTTGGATTTGTGCCCCCACCGCTGCGGCGCAGCCAGGCACTGAGACTCTACGCTGGTGGTGGCTGGCCAGCGAGGCACAGGCGGCCTCATGTCAAGCTTTGAAATTACGTTATGCGATGGGAACCACAGAGCAGTGGCATCGTCAGGATATCGCAGCAGGCCTGCCCTGGATCGAAGCGGCCACCCAAGATCTCTTGATCCCGCAGACATTGAACCTAGATTTAATCGAGGGCGTAAGCTTTACGAAGGGCTGCTATCCCGGACAAGAAATCGTTGCGCGCAGCCACTACCGCGGTACTGTCAAGCGCCGCATGCACTTTGGCAAAATCGACGCGATTCGGGCGCTTAGCCTGAAACCTGGTGCCGATATTTTTGATGCGCAAGGTTCAGAGCAAGCTTGCGGACGCGTCATCAATATCACTTCAAGCGTTGCCAACCATGCAACCCTTCAAGCGCCTACACAAGTCGGCCAACAAGTCGTCGGGGCAAACGAGGTAGACACCGCCTACGTGTTATTTGAAACCACCTTTGACGCCCTCGAACACAACGCCCTGCGCATTGAGGCACGCGATGGCGCACCGATCACACTGCTCAGACTACCCTACTCGACCAAGCCTGCTTGAATGCGAGTGACTGTGCCTGGGCACTGACAAACACGAATGCTTTGGAGGTTGGGTTCCTCGTCGGCACAGCCAAGTTGAGTTCGCCATGACTATGCACAGGTTAGCCCCAAGCCCTTAATTAAACGACCACGCGTGAAAGCTCTTTCGAGCCCCGCCCAACCTAATTATTCAGACCCAGGCGATACAAGGGATGCTGCTCAGCGGGGAACGGCAGCGTAAAGAATTTTTCTACCCACGCTTCAGTGGCCTCGTTAAGCGTCGCGGGGTTCCATTTCGGTTGTTTATCTTTGTCAATTAAGAGCGCCCGAATCCCCTCGGCAAAATCGCCATGTGAGGCGCACATCAGCCCAGCCACCCACTCAAAGCGGTAGGCATCAGCGAGCGACAAGTGCTTGACGCGTTTGAGCAAGGTATACGTTAAACGCGCAGAGCCTGGCGAACCCGCGGCAAGCGTTTTTGCAGCACGCTGCAACCAAGGGTCAGAGTGCTCGCCCAGCGCAATCAAAGCAGCGACGATTTTATTGAGATCTGAACCCACGCAACATGTGTGGATCAAAGACAAGTGTTGTTGCAAAGGCCCCATCGCTACGGCAGGGGCAGTCGCCAAGTTTGCGAGCACCTCATCTAATAGGGCCTCGTTTTTACCCGCAGGTTGAACATGATTTTGACCGTTTGCGTGAACACCATTTTGCCCCTTGGTTTGAACACCGCTTTGACCGTCGGCCTGAACAAAATTTTTACCGTTTGCTTGAGCCGCGTTCGCATACCAAGATTGCTTGGTCAGCTGCTCAAGCAATAGCGGCCAAGTGTCACGTGCCAAATGATAGTCCGCCATCCCAGCAAACAAGGCATCGGCGGCACCGATCTGCGCACCGGTCAAACCGAGAAACAAACCGGTTTTGCCAGGCAAACGATTCAACATCCATGTGCCCCCCACATCGGGAAACAAACCAATCGAGATCTCTGGCATCGCCAAGCGCGAAGTCTCGGTCACAATGCGGTGACTGGCACCCATCATCAACCCCATGCCACCCCCCATCACGATGCCGTCGCCCCAAACCACAATCGGTTTAGGAAACGTATGCAAGCGGTAATCTAGCGCGTACTCTTCAGCAAAAAAAGTACCAGCGTGGGTGTTGTCGATGGCGGCTTTGCCAAGGTTGCCCACCATACTGTGGTGTAGCGCGTGCAGATCACCCCCTGCACAAAAAGCCTTGTCACCGGCACCCTTCAGGATCAGCAACGCGATCGCTGGATCTTTCGCCCAGATCTCAATCTGTGTCGCCAGCAAGCGCGTCATTTCGAGTGACAAGCCATTCAGGGTTTTAGGCGCGTTCAATGTCGCGACCCCAATCCGCGTGCCATTCGCACAGTTCAGTTCATCAAACAGAACAACTGCATTGTTGTTTTCTACAGCACTCATCGTACGTCAGCACCTTTTTCAAGTAATTGGCGCGCAATAATCACACGCATGATTTCGTTGGTCCCTTCAAGGATTTGGTGCACCCGGGTATCGCGCACCAAACGCTCGAGTGGGTAATCTTTCAGATAACCGTAGCCGCCATGTAGCTGTTGCGCATCCAAGCAAACTTGAAAGCCTAGATCGGTCGCAAAGCGCTTGGCCATCGCACAGTATGTTGAGGCGTCGGGCGAGCCGGCGTCAAGCTTACAGGCGGCGAGTCGCACCATTTGTCGCGCAGCCACGGTATGGGTTGCCATATCTGCGTATTTAAATTGCAAAGCCTGAAAACTCGCGAGCGGTTGCTTAAACTGTTTACGCTCGAGCATGTAGGTATAGGCTGCCTCTAGCGCACCTTGCGCGGCGCCAACCGAGCAAGTTGCGATGTTAATGCGACCACCATCCAAGCCGCGCATGGCAATCTTAAAGCCCTCGCCTTCTTTACCTAATAAGTTTTCAACCGGTACGCGTACATTTTCAAACTTGATGGCGCGGGTGCTTTGACTGTTCCAGCCCATCTTGTTTTCTTTGCGACCAAAGCTGATGCCCTCGAGTGTTGCCGGCACCACAAAGGCAGACACGCCAGAGGGGCCGTTACCCCCCGTACGCGCCATGACAATCAGTACGTCGGTATCACCGCCACCCGAAATAAAAGCCTTGGCACCATTCAACACATAGTGTTTGCCTTCGAGCACTGCCTGACTAGTCAAGGATGCCGCATCAGACCCTGCGCCAGGCTCGGTGAGGCAGTATGAGGCAAGTTTCTCGCCCGCAGCCAAAGGCTTGCCCCACTGCTCACACACACTCGGTGTACCCCACTCGCCCACCATCCACGTCGCCATATTGTGGATGGTTAAAAAGGCAGCCGTTGAGGGGTCGATCGCCGCCATCTCTTCAAACACCAAGGTCGCATCCAACCTGGGCAAGCCCAAGCCACCGATCTCTGGCGAGGCGTACATGGCGCCAAACCCCATGCGGCCAGCTAGTTTAAGCGTCTCGATCGGAAAAATAGACTCTTGATCCCAGCGCGCAGCGTGCGGCGCCAACTCGCCCAGTGCAAACTCCTTTGCAGCCTGCGCAAAGGCAACTTGATCATCATTCAGTTCCATATTCATCGAAATCTCCTGAGGTCCTGTCTGAAAGTTACGCCAAGCGTATGTCGCTGTCGTTTTAATTGGCTATTCAAGGTCACGACAGAATACTAAATTTGACGTCAATTGGCATATTGCCTTGCCGCAAACAAGTGTGCGGGATGACATCCTGTGCGTACTACACCGTCAAATCATCAATTGGCATTTTCTTTTTAATATTTCGTACTTTTTCACGATGCAGCGCCCGCCTGCGGCGCGCCGCCTTAGGCTCAACAACAAGTGGCCGGCACAGCTCAATCCGGTCACCATCCTTGAGTAGGCGCGTCAAGTCGCACCGCTGCCCAAAAATTGCCAAACCAGCGGGCTGATACTTTAGTAACAAACCACTCAGCTCAAGCGCCCGCCCGACCTGAGTGCCTGCGGGCACAACGAGTGATACCGAGCTTACTTTTTCGAGACTCGCCCAAACCACTGAAATTATCAGGGCGCAGGCGTCGACCGACGACTCTTGTTCAGTCTTGTATTCGCCGTCATGATCTGCCTTCTGCGCGAATTGCAGCTCGGCCAATGTCTCGGCTTGCTTCGCAATCTGCAGCTCAATGCGTTGCATTTCAAGCTTATCAATGGTTGCCATCATTGCCCTCAATCTCGACCATAGACAGTCTGCGCGCGCTGAGTGAACGAGTCGATAAAACTCGAGGCAATCCGGTTGAAGATTGGGCCCACCAGTGCCTCGAGCGTGCGGCTTGAAAAGGCGTACTTTAAGGTAAACAGCACCTTGCAAGCGTCTTGCGCCAGTGGCAAAAACACCCACTCGCCGGTCAGTTCAGAAAAGGGCCCGTCGACAAGCTCAAGCGTGATCTTATTGGGGTAGTCGTGCCGATTACGCGTGGTAAACGTTTGGCGCATACCCGCTAACGCGATGGTGATTGACGCCTGCATGCCGTGCTCGTCGCGCTGACTCACGACGGCGCCACCGCACCAGGGCATAAATTCAGGGTACTTTTCGACCTGAGCCACCAACTCAAACATTTGGCTTGCACTAAAAGGGACTAGGATAGAACGCTCGACGCAATGCATTGTGGATCGTGAATGGTTGCTAGAATAGAGGCATTTTACCGGTATCACACCAGAAGTCTTAGGCCCCATGAGCATTATTGAAAACCGCAAAGCTTTTCACGACTACCTGATTGAAGAACGCTTCGAGGCGGGCCTAGTGCTGCAAGGCTGGGAGGTCAAGGCAATTCGCGAGGGTCGGGCGCAACTTAAAGAAAGCTATGTGGTCGTGCTTGAGGCCGAAATATGGCTGATCGGCATGCATATTAGCCCTTTATTGTCAGCTTCAACCCATATTTTGCCCGACGCAACTCGTACCCGTAAGCTACTGCTAAAAGCCGAAGAGATCAGCAAGCTCATTGGAAAGGTCGAGCAACGTGGCTTTGCCTTAGTGCCGATCAATTTGCACTACAAAAATGGCCGTATCAAGCTCGATTTTGGCCTTGGTAAAGGTAAGAAGCTGCACGACAAACGAGACGCCTCGCAAGAAAAAGACTGGGCCCGCGAAAAAGAACGCCTCATGAAGCACGACACGCGTAACCGCGATTAAGCACCCTACTCGGCAAACCCCTAGCGCCCTACACCCAGGGCACTTTTCCGTGTCTCAGGCCTTTATCGTTCTTGGCAGTGAAACTTCTGGTTACAACATTGATGGTTACAACCTAAGATAATTCTGGTTACAACCTAAAAAGCAAAAAGCGAAGATATCTTTACGATTCTTCGCTTTTTGTTCAACGGGTGTCACGCAGAGCTAAGGCCCTACTACTCTCAGGCAACTGCTGCCAGCGGACTAGCACGACTCGGCTCAGGTAACAGCCGTTTAGCACAACACTATTTTGCTGCCAAACGCTGCCAGGTATCCACCACAGTATCCGGGTTCAACGACATCGACAAAATGCCTTCATCTTTTAGCCACTGTGCAAGATCAGGATGATCGCTGGGGCCTTGACCGCAAATGCCAACGTACTTGCCAGCTTTGAGGCAGGCGCCAATCGCACGTTGCAACATGAACTTGACGGCATCGTCACGCTCATCAAAGTCGGCGGCTAGAAGCTCCATTCCTGAATCGCGATCTAAACCCAGCGTTAACTGCGTCATGTCGTTCGAGCCGATAGAGAAACCATCAAAGTGCTCAAGAAACTGTTCGGCCAAAATTGCGTTAGAAGGCACCTCACACATCATGATGACGCGCAAGCCATTTTCGCCACGCGCCAAACCGTGATCCGCCAGCAGATTCACAACACGCTCGGCTTGCTTCACCGTGCGTACAAAAGGCACCATGATCTCGACGTTGGTTAAACCCATTTGTTCACGTACACGCTTGAGCGCTTCGCATTCCATTTTGAAACACTCAGCAAAATCCTCAGAAACGTAACGCGAAGCCCCACGAAAACCTAACATCGGGTTTTCTTCTTCGGGTTCGTAGCGTGCGCCGCCTACGAGCTTACGATATTCGTTTGATTTGAAATCAGACAAGCGAACAATGACCGTTTTAGGATAGAAGGCAGCTGCAATGGTTGCAATACCGTCAGCGAGTTTTTCAACAAAAAACGTACGCGGGCTGGCATGGCCACGTGCTGCCGATTCAACTGCAACTTTAAGTTCAGTATCAATGTTTGGATAATCGAGTACGGCTTTTGGATGGATACCAATATTGTTATTGATAATAAACTCGAGACGCGCTAACCCCACACCATGATTTGGGATCTGAGAAAAATCAAACGCCAGCTGGGGGTTGCCAACGTTCATCATGATCTTCAAACCGATCTCGGGCATCACACCGCGACGTACTTCTTCGACTTCAGTATCAATGAGGCCATCGTAAATACGCCCTTCATCGCCTTCAGCACACGAGACGGTGACCATCGAGCCTTCGGTCAAGCAATCGGTTGCGTCGCCGCAGCCCACGACAGCCGGTATGCCAAGCTCACGTGCAATGATCGCAGCATGGCAGGTACGGCCCCCGCGATTCGTCACAATCGCTGAGGCGCGCTTCATCACGGGCTCCCAGTTAGGGTCGGTCATATCGGTGACCAAGACATCACCCGGTTGGACCTGATCCATTTCTGAAATGTCGCCGACAATACGCACGCGACCTGAACCGATTTTTTGCCCAATTGCACGACCGGTGATTAACACCTTGCCGGTTGCCTTCAAGCGATAGCGCAATTGCACATCGTTGTGCCCCTGCTGTGATTTAACAGTTTCTGGGCGCGCTTGCAAAATATAGATCTTGCCATCAATGCCATCACGACCCCACTCAATATCCATTGGGCGCTGATAGTGTTTTTCAATGATGACTGCATAGCGTGCAAGTTCGATGACTTCATCATCAGTGAGCGAGAAACGGTTACGCTCAGAGACAGGCACATCGACGGTACGTACAGCCCGACCCTCGGGACGCTCGGGATCGAATTCCATTTTAAGAAGCTTTGAGCCGATGCGTCGGTTGACGATTGGATAAAAGCCCGATTCAAGCGTGGGTTTAAAAACATAAAACTCGTCGGGGTTAACTGCACCCTGCACAACGGTTTCGCCTAAACCGTACGATGACGTAATAAACACTACATCTTCAAAGCCGGATTCAGTGTCAAGCGTAAACATCACGCCCGCGCTGCCTTTGTCGGAGCGCACCATACGTTGAATACCTGCTGACAGTGCAACATCAGCATGGGCATAGCCTTTATGCACGCGGTACGAAATCGCACGATCGTTGTACAGCGAGGCAAACACATGACGAATCTTATCGATGACATCGTCAAAGCCAACCACGTTTAAGAAAGTTTCTTGCTGACCGGCAAACGAGGCGTCAGGCAAGTCTTCGGCGGTTGCAGAAGAGCGCACGGCAAACGAACCTTTGCCATCGGCATCCAACAGTGCAAAGGCTGACTTAATGTCAGCATTCAACTGCTGCGGTAAGGGCGCTTCAGTAATCCACTGACGAATTTGTGCACCGGCTAACGCCAACTCACGAACATCTTCAGGGTTTAAGGTGGTGAGGCGCTCGGCAATGCGCTGATCAAGGCCGGTACCAGATAAAAAATCACGAAACGCCTGGGCCGTTGTAGCAAAACCGCCTGGAACGCGGACACCTGCGTCAGCGAGTTGACTGATCATCTCGCCTAGTGAAGCGTTTTTACCTCCGACCGAGTCAACATCCGTCATGCGGAGATGCTCAAATGAAACAACATACGACATAGAAACCACCTTGGACAATATAAGAAAGCGAGTTTGGTCAACCTGCCTAACAGGCTGACCAAACTGGCCTTAGTCGTTAATAGTCGTCATTGCGTTCAAGCATAAATCGCCTACGAGATGCACTGAATTTGTTGCATCGCATTATACTACCCACCAATAATGTTTCGGATAAAAATTGAATGAATAGCTCGCCGCTCGATCGCACCGTCTTTATCATCTCGGATGGCACTGGGATCACGGCTGAAACCTTTAGCCATTCCGTTTTATCGCAATTTGACTCTGTCAGTTTCAAGCAAGTTAGGATGCCTTTTGTTGACACCGTTGAAAAGGCCGACGGTGTTGTGGGCCGTATCAATCGCTGTGCAGTTGATCAGGGTAACAAACCCATTGTGTTCACCACGCTAGTAAATTCAGAAATCTTGTCGCGTGTGAAAACAGCCGATGCATTATTTTTAGATTTGTTCGGTGCGTTTGTTGAACCGCTTGAGCAAAACTTAGGGGTCAAGTCGAGTCACTCAATTGGCAAGTCGCATCTTTCAGTCAGTTCAATCGCGTACCGTAATCGCATCGAAGCGATTAACTTTAGCCTGGCGCACGACGATGGGCAGTTTATCAAGGGGCTTGCACAAGCCGATGTGATTTTGATTGGTGTATCACGCTGTGGCAAAACGCCCACTAGCTTGTATCTCGCCATGCAGTACGGCATCAAAGCCGCAAACTTTCCGCTAATCCCTGAAGACTTTGAGCGCAACGCATTGCCCAGCACTTTAACGCAGTACAAGCACAAATTATTTGGACTGACGATTCAACCCGAACGTTTAACCGAAGTGCGTAACGAGCGGCGACCCGACAGCGTCTATTCGTCACTGACGCAATGTCGTCACGAAGTCGCAGAGGCCGAGCGCCTCATGCGACGCGATTCTATTCCGATGCTCTCAACCACTACAAAATCGATCGAAGAGATTTCAACGACCGTGATGCAAGAGGTTGGCTTAGATAAGCACTCAACTTATTGAGGACACTCGGGGTTGAACTTAATAAGCGATTGGCTTAATAGTGATACTCGAGCTTGAACTTGATAAGCGATTGGCTTAATAGTGATGCTCGAGCTTGAGTTTTATCATTCAACGCTCGGATCACGACACTTAGCACTAAACCGCTTTAGTCAGCTTGCCTTGCGATGCTGCCTACGTTGCTCAAATAAACAAATCGCAGCAGCAGCCGTCACATTGAGTGACTCTGCGCCAGTGAGATCATGCGCAATCTTGACACGCAGCTTGGCGCGCTTAAGCAAGGCCGCATCAACGCCCTGCCCCTCATTACCAAACACCCACGCGCAGTGGTCTGGCAGTTCTGTTGCAAACAAGTCTTGCGCCTCAGTTAAAGACGTCACCACCAACGGAATCTCGAGCGTGGCAATCATGGCCTCAAGATCAGCTTGCTCGTGCAAACGCAACGCAAAATGCGCACCCTGCCCGCTTCGCAACACGCGGGGCGACCACAAGGTCGCCGTGCCGGTTGTAGCAAAGACACGCTTGATACCCGCAGCCGCGCAGGTACGCAGTAAGGTGCCAACATTACCTGGATCTTGTATACGATCCAACACCACGACCGACTCTTTAATGCGCATCGGCAAGGTATCCACCTTGGGTTGAACAATAAACAAGACACCTTGATTGGTATTGAAGTCAGACAAGCCACCCAGCAGGCTTCCAGACATGGTCAGGCAGAGCTCTGGCGCAAGTTTGTCGATTAAGGCTTGCAACTGAGGCTCTTGCACGCGGTCAATATCAAAGATGGCATATTGCGGGGGGCGTCCAACCAGCAACCAAGACTCGCACAGATGAATGCCATCCAGAATCACAGGTTCACCACGTCGTCCGGCACTAGACTGCCACTTGTACAGCTGCTTAAACAAGGGGTTCGAACGCGATTCAATATGTTTCAAGAGACTTCCAATAAACGTCTTACGGGTGCAAAACTGCGACGATGCGCAGGACAAGGGCCAAACTCTTTTAATCGTGCCATGTGCAACGCAGTGCCATAACCCTTGTGCAGATTGAAACCATACTCAGGGTATTGAACGTGCAAGCGCAACAGCTCTGCATCACGCGCTGTTTTTGCCAAAATAGATGCTGCTGAGATCGCAGGCACCAGTGCATCGCCCTTCACCACCGTCTGCACCCGGCAGGCCAGGCGTGGCGCCTGATTGCCGTCCACCCAAGCCAACTGGGGCGCGATTTGTAAGCCCTGGACCGCGCGTTGCATGGCCAATAACGTGGCTTGAAGGATATTGAGTTGGTCGATCTCTTGTACCGACGCCCGTGCAACACACCACGCTAGCGCGCGTTGTTGTATCAAGAGTGCCAAGGCCTCGCGACGTTTTTCGGATAACACTTTTGAATCGGCCAAGCCCTCAATAGGTTGGGCCGGATCAAGGATTACGGCTGCCGCATAGACCTCACCCGCCAACGGGCCGCGACCGGCCT
>JBIIWK010000148.1:0-8107 GCA_044338955.1 Burkholderiaceae bacterium | reverse complement strand
TCAAAGCCTGCTGGGCAAAACGCAAGTCAAGCATGTTGTCGTCACAAGCTTGGGCGAGCACCTTGGACTAAAAGGAAAAATCGTCGATTTTGTAGTGCGTCACGTTAAGCAACTCGTGCCGAAGTGGGCGATTCCTGATCATGCCAGTTTTACGCAGGCACTCAATATTGGCAAAATGCAGCAGCCGCGGGCTGTCGCCTTAACGCATGACAGCATTGCCTTTTTGCAATACACCGGTGGCACAACGGGTGTCTCAAAAGGCGCAGTCCTGCTCCACCGAAATATTTTGGCAAACCTCGAACAGGTTGACGTGTGGCTGGCACCGGCCCTGACGCGTCGCCCTATTGAGCAGTTGATTTTTTTATGCGCACTGCCGCTTTATCATATCTTCGCGCTGACCTCGTGCGCCATGGTGGGCCTTCGCGAGGGCGGTATGAACATCTTAGTCCCCAACCCCAAAGACATTGCCGGCTTCATCAAGCTCTTGGGGCAACACCCTGAGATCCATATTTTTCCGGGGGTCAATACTCTGTTCAACGCCCTCATTCACCACCCCGACTTTGCCAACGTCAAACTGCCCAACTTGCTTGTGACCATTGGCGGCGGTATGGCCGTTCAAAAACAAGTGGCCGACCGCTGGCAGACGTTGACGGGCACGCCAATTGTCGAGGGCTATGGGCTATCAGAAACGTCTCCGGTGGCTTGCGTCAATACAACCATCATTGAGCACTACACGGGCACTATCGGCTTGCCAGTTTCAAGTACCGAGGTTCAAATCCTGGCTGACGATGACACAGAAGTCGCGCTCGGCTCACCCGGAGAAATTGCGATACGTGGCCCCCAGGTCATGGCAGGCTATTGGAATAAACCGCAAGATACCGCAGCAGCGATGACCTCCGACGGATTTTTTAAAACTGGCGACATCGGCTTTATGGATCAGGGGGGCTACGTCAAAATCATCGATCGAAAAAAAGACATGATCGTGGTCTCAGGCTTCAAGGTGTTTCCAAATGAACTTGAAGATGTGATTGCGCACCTACCCGGTGTTTTAGAATGCGCCGCGATTGGTGTGCCCGATGAGCAAACCGGTGAAGCTGTCAAACTGTTTGTGGTTAAAAAAGATGCCTCATTAACCGAAGCGCAGGTTGTGGCTTACTGCAAAGAGCAGCTGACGAATTACAAACGCCCCAAACAGATTGTCTTTCGAGCAGCTTTACCCAAGTCAAACGTCGGCAAAATTTTGAGACGCGAACTCAGAGATGGTGCGTAAGATTTGACCTTAGCGAGCACTGAGAAGTGCTGCGCAAGAGAGCCAAGCTGGCACTAAGAGCTAGGTGATCGCTTTACGTCGATGCCAATGCAGAAAAATTAATGCAGAAAATATGACTTAACGTGCGCGTGAAATGCGCACTTCAGCGCCGCGGCGCTTGACTTCGAGCCCTTCGCTTGGCGAAATCCGTAAGCCCTCGAGGCCTTTGATGTAACTTGAACCCTGCATTTGCATCACGCGGATTTTATTGCGCATGACCACAGGGTTGTGCACGGGCATTCCAAACATCCAGACCTCGTCTAGAATACGCGCCGAATTGAATTCGCCCGTGTGTTTAGCCGTGGGCCCTAGGCACAGCATATGCCCCTCGCGGCCGAAGGCCGGAATCGTACCCAGACCACAGGACATTGTCCAAACCGTGCCGCCCTCGTAGCGCCATCCGGTATTTAAATCCCACCAGGCTTCGCCTTTTGGCAGATAAACCTGAAGCTCGGTGCCAGGCTGCATGGCTGGAGCCACCAATACTGCAGGCCCCAACATATACTGAGTATCCCAGCGTTGCGCCTCGGCGTCTGCAGGAAACGAAAGCGCCATTGACCGCTGCACCGGCAGGCCGGTACGCGCAGCATCTTCAATCGCGCCTAAGACGTACGGAATCAAACGGTAGCGCCAATGCAACCACGTCTGTACATGCGCACGGGTGGGTTCATCAAAATTGGTCGGGATCAGTTGCGCATTTGACTGAAACGCAAAGTTTGCCGAAAAAACAGCCATCGCGAGCCAGCGTAAATACAACTCTGGCGTCATCTCATCGGTAGGTGCTTGCGCATTGCCCAAGGCGTGCATTTGTACGGGCACACCGCTCGCGCCAATCGAGAGTGCAGTGCGCAAGGTATGCTGCAGCCCAGCCCAAGTGTTTGGCACACGTGGGGCACTTTGCCAAAGCAGACGCTGTGCACCTGCAAACAAGTCTGAACTAAAGACAACGCCTTCAGGCGGTACACGTTGGCCAGCTGCCGCCTCAAACAACGCACGGCGCGCTAGAGCGGGATAGATCGAGCGTAATACCGCACCCGTTTCACCGCCTCGAGCCACCACAGAATCCGGAATATCAAATTGCACGTTGCAGGCTGTAGCGCCGACGCCGTCTTCGATGAGATGGCGGTGACGCTCTGACCACATGTTTAAAACATCACGGTGTGTCAGATCTAATAAGCCGAACGGTTTGCCACCGGTTGCGATCACGCCTTCAAACACATGTGCGTCGCCACTTTCATTCGCTAACAACCAGCCGCGGTCTTCAAGTTCGGTGAAGTTAGTTGTGCCAGCAAGCGATGCCGGAATCGTATGCAAACACAGATGTACGGCATGCTTACCAAACACACCCATTATTTGCTTAGGATCAGGAAACCGCTCACTATCCCAATCGGGCAACAGCTTGGAGTCTTGGTATGTCCAGGCGGCGGGGGGCAACATCAACACCCCATCAACCGCCACGTGCTGCGCGCGAAAATCAGCGATCATTTCGGCGGTTTGTGTCGCACTATGGCCAAGCGGCTGTTCAACCCAAACCCCCATTGACCACAACGCAGGCTGCCCCGCGCGCCCAGTCAGTTGGGTGTATTGGTTGAGGATTTCAGCGGGCTCGCCGGCAAACAGAAAAAAATCTAACGTAGCGTCTTCAAGAGCAATGGCGTACTCGTCGGCGTTTTCACTACCCAGGTCGTGCTCAACGCGACCAAGCGAATTGACATAAACGCCCCATCCGCTCGGGCTCCAGGCCAAGGGCAACGCACGATGCTCGGGATCGTCGGACAAAATCGTTTCGCCGCGGCGATCGAGATCGCCATGCGTCTCGCCTAAGCCAAAGATTTTTTCTTGGGGCTGAAGCTCAAAGCCGAATGTCCAAAAATTTTCGGCGCCCTGTATGCCGGCGGCAGACAACACCAATACGGGTTGACCGTGACGCTTTAAGATCAGTTGAAAGGGATTTGCCTGAAGCTCGAGGGTTGAGTCGCCTTGCGTCAGTTGCCAACCCTTGACCTCGCCTGTAAGTGACTCAAGTGCCGACTCACCGATCGCCTCGGGGCGCGCCAAGAGCACCTCGGCGTGCGCACGACCGCGACCACCAGGCAAAATATCAGCCGCAAGCGCCTCGGGCCGACCACAACGAATTCTGTATACACCCGGCGCATGCGGCTCGACTGCCAGCCTAAACCCAGTGCCCACGTCAAAGCTCGCCTTAGTAGGCAGAATCTCGACAAGCTTTAGGGAATCTAGATACATGTTTAGCGCGAAGGTTTAAGCGACCAAAGGCGCTATTCTGACGGATTTAGGCACTTTAATAAACTCAAACCGTAAAAATGCGGATTTAAATCTTGTGTGGAAGCGATTAAAAGCAACTCGAATAACGGATCTATCACCGGATTGCAGTGCTCTATCACCGGGTCGCAGTTTTGATGAATCCTTAAAATTGCTCTTCTTTATTCACCAACAAACTGCTAATTTTTACCAATCCTCGCAATTATATCGTTTTCTAGGGGTAACGGCTCGTTCGTCAGGCGTGCGGCAATGAGATCGCCCACTAGACTGGCCCAAGTGAGCCCGCGCGAAGCAAAGCCTGTTGCCACCCAAAGTCCGGGCGAGCCCGAGACGGGACCGACCACCGGAAACCGGTCGGGCACAACGGCACGCTGCCCGCCCCACCCTTTTAGGGATGAATGCGCGTGCGCATTGCGCGGCAGGGGAATATTCAACAACTGCGCGCCGCGCGCTAGGTTTCCTTGCCGGGCTAAGGCCGAGGCCTCGGCCGAGTCCCCCTCGTTCAAGTAACTGCCACCCAACACGCACTGCCCCCGCACAGCGGGTAATACATAACCATCGCCTGAAACAATACAACGCGGTCCGCCCGAAAGCAGTGCCTGATCCACATAGGTCAGTTCGCCCCCCAACCCATACAACAACGCCAGGCGCGAGTCCGCCGCCAGCAAAGCACTTGCGGCCAGAAGTTGTTGCGTCGCAAGGCCCGCGGCCAACACGACTTGCTCGGCCTCGGCCAATACCCTCCCCGCGCGATCGACCGCACGCCAAGGCCCAACGCCGCGCCCCGCGCGCTCAACACGAACGACCTGTGCGCTCAGGCAAGTGATGCCGTCTGTTTGAGCCAACCGCGCCAATAAAGGCTGAGGCTGTACCCTGCGCGCGGTCGAAAAATACAGGCCACCGCGTGTAAGCGACAGGCCCGCTAGTTCACTCGCCTGCGCAGCGTCCACAAAGCGCACAAATGGTTCAGGAAACCCTAATTCATCAACGATTCTTTTTAAATCGACAATGCGTCCACTGGCGCGCTGTAACTGAAGCGCGCCAGTGGACGTAACGATTGCCTCAGGCATCTGCATCCAACGCGCCTGCGCACGCAAACTCCCAGCACGCGACAAGCGCGCGTATGGGTCATCTTGACGGGAAACCACTGGCGTCAAAGCCGCGGCAAGGTGCCCTGACGGGACGTGTCCCTGAGCGACCGCAAGTTCAAGCACCGTAATGCGCCAACCGCGCAGTGCAAGGGCCTGGGCTACATGCAAGCCTGCTAGCCCGCCCCCAATGACGACCAGATGCCGCGGCGCAGAGGTCGAAGCACTCGCTACGTCATCGCTCGCACAGGCGGGCGCTCGGGGCGATACACGTAGTCGTAACAAATATGGGGAAGACCTACGTGCGCCAACAATGCGGTAATCCGCTTGCTCGTGAACAATGAGGCTGCTTTCAAAGTCAGCAGGCCACGCGGCTGTCGTTGCGCGCGCCAACAACACGGTATTCGCTTTAATTAAGCGCACCAAGGCAACGAGCCAACCGGACTGCTCAGGCATCGGTTTAGCGAACTGCGTCTCAGGTAGCAGCACGGCATCGGCCAAAAGCGTCAAGCGCTCGAGCATTACGGTCGCGGGGCCTACCGCGATCGTCAACGTCACATTAAGTGTATCGAACTCAAGTCGATGCACCCCTGGCAGATTTAAAGGCCATTGTTGTACCAGTTGTTCGGCAAGCACGTGGTCTTGCTTAGGCAACGCACTGACCAAGTGGTCGCGCAAGGCGCTTGGCAAGGTAAGCGCCTGAACCACCAGCACAACATGCAATCTCGCACAGCGCTTTGGGTCGCTACGCCATTGCCGCCAAAGCGCCACGAAGCGCAACCCGTAGTCATCGTCCAAATCCAGCATTGTGTATGACGCGCGGCCCGCCCACGCGCGAGGCAGGTCTAGCAACCTGAGCACCTGGGCGCGTTGCGCTGCTGAAGCGTAGGGCGAATTCATATGTGGAAGCTCATATTGCGACTTTACTGGATTTGCACTAAAAACCGACTGCGATCCGGCGACGAGAATGCCACAGGCAAAAGCTCAGCCTGCGCTCGCTCAGGGATTTCAGGGTAGTATCTCGGCAAGCCTGACTCCCAGCCCCTTGACCACCTCTTACAGCAAGCTCATCGTATGTCTCAGCCCAATCTCATCAGCTCTTCTCCCTGGCGCGACAAAATCAATGGCGTGCTGTTTGTCGGCTTGCTGGCAGCCGCGGTTGTGCAGCTCGCCACCACGCCCACGATCAAGGCTATGGGCTTTAGCCCCTTGGTGGTCGGTATCGTTTGTGGCATGTTGTACGGCAACTTTTTACGTGGCACCATGCCCGCCGAATGGGGCGTCGGCGTGCACTTCACAGCGCGCCGCGTACTACGGGTGGCCGTCGCGTTTTACGGTTTAAATATTAGCGTCCAGCAAATCATCGAAGTCGGCTTACCGGGCATTCTGATGTCGTTCGTGATCGTCTTAAGCGTACTCATACTGGGCACGCTGATTGGTACCAAGCTACTCAAAATTGATCGCGATACGGCCATGCTAACGGCCGCGGGCAGCGCCATCTGCGGGGCCGCCGCCGTACTTGCCTTTGAATCCACGCTCAAAGCCGAGCCGCATAAAAGTGCCGTGGCTATCGCTACAGTCGTTTTATTTGGCACCATTTCGATGTTTGTATACCCTCTGCTGTTTCAGGCCGGCTGGATCGCGCTCGACCCGCGCGCCTTCGGAATCTTTTTGGGGGGTACCGTACATGAAGTCGCTCAGGTCGTAGCTTCAGCCAGTAACATTGATGCCGCTACCACCGAGGTCGCCACCATCGTCAAAATGACACGGGTCGCGTTACTTGTGCCAGTGCTCCTCGTGCTTGGCTTTTGGCTGCAGCGCGCAGGGTCCACGCCAACAGACCCAAGCGGCGCTAAACCCAAGCTTCCCATCCCTTGGTTTGCCATTGGCTTTTTGGTGCTGGCCCTGATCAACTCGGCGCATATTATTCCGGCACCAGTCCTTCAAGCGCTGCGCACCCTTGACATCTTTATGCTCACGATGGCAATGACTGCCCTGGGTATCGAGACCCGCTTTGCGAATCTGCGCAAAGCCGGCCCACGAGTCATGGTCTTAGGCGTGATCTTGTTTATACTGTTGGGGTTGGGTGGTTACGCGCTCGTCAAGCTTATTGCTTGATCGCACTTAGCAGCGCTAGCCTTGCACGTTAGGTTTCAATAGTACGTTTGCCCGGCCACGACTCATGACCCAGACTACCCCTGACGCCACAACACCGGTCGGTCGCCTCGACCCCGAAGACGCACAGCTTGCACTCGCAACTGTGCAAGAGGTGTTGCACCGTCACGAACTGGTCGAAAATCTGGTTCACAGGCAAGAGCAAAACGATGCGCGCTCTGATCTCGTTGAGGGCTTGCTGCACCGTCAGCACGAAGCCGAACTCTCGACACTGGTTAACGGCCTGCACCCTGCCGATATCGCTTTTATCCTAGAGTCTTTGCCAAGTGCTGATCGGCTATTGATCTGGCGGTTGGTCGGCTCCGAGCACGACGCCGACGTTCTGCTCGAAGTCGCAGACTGGGTCCGCGAATCGCTGATCGAAGCGATGGATCGCCAAGATCTGGTTGCCGCCACCGGCACTATGGACGCCGACGAACTGGCTGATCTGGCACCTGACCTGCCGCCCGATGTGGTGGCCGAAGTACAAAAGGGCCTCACCATTGAAGAGCGTGCCCGACTGATCGAAGCCATGGGCTACCCCGACGACAGCGTGGGTAGCATCATGGATTTTGAAATGGTGCGCGTGCGCGAAGACGTGTCCCTTGAAGTTGTTTTGCGCTACCTCAGACGCCTGCCTGAACTGCCCGACCATACCGACCAGATTTTTGTTGTCGACCGACAAGACAAACTTCTGGGCACTCTCACCTTATCGGCGCTGTTGGTGAACGAACCCGAGGTAGACGTGTCGTCGGTGATGAGCCCCGATTACCTCTCACTTAGCCCACTCGACTCTGACGCTGAAGCCGCTGGGGCTTTTGAGCGCTACGATCTGGTCTCTGCGCCCGTGGTAGACGACTTAGGCCGTTTGGTCGGCCGCGTCACCATCGCAGAGGTGGTTGACGTGATCCGCGAAGACTCTGACGAACAAGCCTTGTCGCGTGCCGGTATGCAAGAAGAGGATATCTTCGCGCCTGTATCGATGGCCTTGCGCAACCGTGCGCCTTGGCTGTTATTAAACTTGTGTACGGCAGCAATTGCGTCGTTCGTAGCCTCGCGCTTTGAGGATACCGTCAGCACAATCGTCATGCTCGCTTTTTTAATGTCGATTGTGGCGGGTATTGGTGGTAATTCGGGTAATCAAACGATGACCTTAATTATTCGTGCGCTTGCTGTGGGCCGCATTACCGACAAAAACGTCTGGCAGTTGGTCAAACGCGAAATGCTGGTCACCTTCTTGGTTGGCTTGGTCGGCAGTACCGTTGCGGCAGTA
>JBIIWK010000147.1:0-8150 GCA_044338955.1 Burkholderiaceae bacterium | reverse complement strand
TGGGGTTTTTGCTTTTGTGGGCTTGTAACTGGATGTTTCTAAACGTATCTGGTTGTTGCCAAACTCAATTTCAACGCCTAGCATTGGGGTATGCCAAAGATGACTTTAGATTTAACAGATGCTCAGCTATCTGCTCTGTCAGAGAATGCGAGCTATGCGGGACTGGACACTGCTCACGACTTCATGATGCGTTTTGTGACGCGTGAAGAAGAGATCGCTGTTTTGCGTCAAAAAATACTGGATGGAATGAATTCGCCGATTGTTGGCGTAGTGGATGAAGCGTATTTTCAGTCGCTGCGCGCCAGAATTCGCGATAGGAAATTAGCTTGACCGGACGCTTACTAAGACGACACAGCCTAGCTGACAAAGACATCATTGACGCAATCGACTTTTACAACGATGCGCTGGCATACCAAGCCAGCACAAGATTTTTAGATGCGATTGAAAAGGCTCTGCGATTTATTCTGGCATTTCCAAAAGCTGAATCAAGTCGTTTGGGCGAAATGATCGGACTCAAACAATTTAAAACTTGGCCATTAACCAAATTCCCATTTCTAGTTGTCTATGTGGTTGAGAATGAAGAAATCGATGTCGTTCGGTTAATTCATCAAAAAAGAGATTTTTCTGAACCATTACGAGCCGAGAGCCGTAGTTAGGATCTAACCTTCTTAGGCACCAGTCGAATCCGCCCCGGGCCACTATCTGCAACTGAAAAAACCCCTGCGTTCGCGCTGGGGTTTTTGCTTTTGCGGACTTGTAACTGGTTCTTGCTTCGCGTAGTCGTCGTATGCCATTGCTATCGTGGTGACGACAATGTCATTCGCATTATTTCTGCTCGCAAAGCAACAATCCAAGAATTAAAAGCTTACTGAAGGTGACCTATGCGCAAAGAATATGATTTTTCTAAAGCTAAAAAAAATCCGTACGCCTCACATCTCAGAAGAGGTAGGCATCCCCTATCAAAGTCTGATTAATCTCTACTTAAGAGACTGTGCAACATCACATAAGAAGCTGAACCTTAGCTGGAAATAGTGAATAAGCAGAATCAAACACCCACCGCCCGTGATCAATTCCGCCCCGAGCCGCCATCTAAAACTGAAAAAAAACCTAGCGTTCGCGCTGGGTTTTATTTCATAACTGAACTCGGTTGATTGCCAAGGTAGCCGAACCGGCGCATCAATTCTACGGTGGCGCCATCAGCCATTAGATCGCGCTCCAGCCGATAAGGCTCTCCAAAAAAAGCTTGACTGGCCTTGCGATCATTTAGAACAGTTCTAAGAACGCCCAGCGCCGCCTCTCGCTCAAAAATGCTTTCCATGTAAAGTACTCTTGTGCCAGCGGAGCCGGCACCGAATGCATATACAAAATATTGGAACTGTAGATTACCCTCGCGGGGCGTCTTCGGGCCGGTAATGACCGCAATCGCTTTTTCGAACTCTCCGGGTTTCAGTTTTTTATTGAGTTCGTGCACGGCTTGATCTAAGGCTTCAATCTGGACGTTTGCAGCGTCCGCTGCATTAGCAAGAAGAAGCGGCGCAAGCGTACGAGAGTAAAGGTTGGCCGACGCGATATCGGCAGTTTCACGCAATAAAATATCATCGAGATAGGCACGCGACAGCGACAGGATATTCTGCTGACGGACCCTTTGCAGCTCGGTAAATGAGGCCTTGGACAGATCAGCTTCAGCACTATTTAACTGGTTGTGCAACATCCTCAATCTATCTATCCAACGTTTATCGGTTGGGTTCTCAAGCAGTCCCATCGAAGCAGAGTAGGCTCCTAAAGGAAGATGCGAAATAGACTTTAAGTGGTGATAAAGGGGTGGCGTATACGGTAGAGAGCCCAAATCCTCACCCCTAATCAAGGTGATGGTATCCGTCACTAGAAAGACGGGTTGATCATTCTTTAATGCAAGGGCTCGAGCCGCCGCGTAAGACTCTCTTGCAGCTGCATTGAGTTCGTTGAACAAGGGGGGTGTTGGATTTTGGGCAAACGCGGGCAGAACCAAGGCAAAAAAAATCGAAATAGTTTTAAGTATGATTTTGTACATGGCAGCACCAACGTCAAAGTGAATGAATTTGTATGAAATCACTAAACAATGAGTTTTGCATCCAATTCATTGATGCGCTCATCTTGATTCGACAGCATGACAAGACCATGCCATTTTTTGCATCTGAAGTGACAGCATAATAGAGCACTGCCCGCAGTTTAAGAATGTGAGCTCAATATGCTTAAACGAGGCCCCAGTCTAGGTGCGAATCTCAGCATCCTGGGCCCTGGTCGATTTCGCCGCGGGCCACCATCTAAAACTGAAAAAACCCCTGCTGTTAACGCAGCTCGCCCTTGCCTGAACCGGAGCCTGACACATTCCGTACAATGCCTTCAACAGGAGACCAATATGAATATTCAAAAAATAATCACTCGCACCGCACTTGCAATGTTGCCTCTTTGGGCCGCTCAGCAAGCCTCTGCCAGCCCAGACTATCCCAGCAAACCCATTCGCATCGTCGTGGCCTATGCGCCGGGCGGGCCTACCGACATTGTGGCCCGCTTTTTTGCCCAAGAACTTGGCACTAAGCTTGGTCAGCCTATTCTGGTCGAAAACCGCGCAGGTGCTGGCACACTCATTGGCACGGAGTCAGTCATTAAAGCGCCGCCGGACGGCTACACCCTGTTTTGGGGCACGCCCGCGACTGTAATTACACCGCTCTTGCACAAAAACCCGACCTATGACGTTCTGAAAGACCTTCAACCCGTCTCGTTAGCGACTACTCAATCGATGGGCGTCTTAGTTTCCGCCAATATTGAGATCAATAGTATTAGTGAACTAGTCAAGTATGCAAAAGCCAACCCCGGCAAGGTGAATTTTGCATCTTCAGGAAACGGCTCGGCTCAGCATTTAGCCGCAGAGGCGCTAAACGATGCCGCCAAGATCAACATGCTCCACATCCCCTATAAAGGTGCGGGTGTTGCACTCAATGATCTCGTTGCGGGACGCGTCGATGTCATGATCACCTCCTTAGTAGGCAATATGATGGAGCAGGTCAAAGACGGTCGAATCAAACTCATTGCGACCACGGGACCCGAGCGCAGTAGTACCTTGAACAATATTCCTACCGTTGCAGAAGGGGGCGTACCGAATTTTGGCATTCGAACTTGGACGGCGATGTTCGCGCCGGTCAACACGCCGCCCGGCGTAGTCGCCAAGCTCAATAGCGCCGTGGCTGAGATACAAAAAGATGGCCAGATTCAAAAGAAAATTGAAAGTCTGGCGATGGACGTCTCTGTGGGCTCCCCACAGGAGCTCAGCACCATGCTCGCCAAGGAAAGTGACTTTTACGCTGTCATCCTCAAGCGGACCAACACCAAGCTCGACTAGGCATGCTGAAAAATGCCAAACATATGGGATTCATTGTCTGCTCTCACGAACTCTAGTTTTTCTGAGACTACGTATCCTTGGCCACGCGTCTCGAGCGTAAAAATCTTAAAATAAAACAAACCCCAAGCCTTTGTCATTAGCCGAAACATCAAATGAACAGACTCGTCGCCGCAACGGTAGTAGCACCCGCCTCAACATTGTCGCTTGGTTCTTCAGCGGTCACTGGTCCAAAAGCAGAGGCGCTTCAGGTTTTGGCTAAATGGATTCAAGCATTTAATGCGTCAGACATTGACGGCATAGTGAGTCTTTATGCTCCTGATGCGCTGTTCATTGGAACGGGCAGCACAGAAATTGGAACGAACCCTGAATATTTTCGAAGGTATTTTCAAAGCCTCAAAAGAGATATGCCAAGAGGCGCGAAATTAGAGAGTTACTCTGCTCTTGAACTTTCGACTACGGTAGTACTGATTAGCGGGATAGACTCGGTCAGCGGCTCAAAAGACGGGGTCATCTTTCACCGCCCAGGCCGAACGTCATTCGTATTCGCTAAGCGTGGAGACGTGTGGCAGATCGTTCAATTCCATCGGTCAGCAATGCCTCTGTAAGGTCAACCATGAAAGCTCGCAGGTTTATTCAGTGTGATGTGTTTAGTCCTGTTCCCCTACAAGGCAACGGGTTAGCTGTTGTGGTTGATGCAGATGGCCTGAGCGATGAGGAAATGCAAAGATTTGCTGCGTGGACCAATCTTGCTGAGACAACATTCTTGCTACCACCCACTGACCTTTCAGCGGATTATCGTGTCCGAATATTTACGCCCGTCCGAGAGATGCCATTTGCAGGGCACCCAACTTTAGGTAGCTGCGCCTCTTGGTTGCACACGGGAGGCAAACCTAAAACTTCAGGGGTTGTGCGTCAAGAATGCGGGGTTGGAATTGTTGAGATAGATATTTCTCAATCTCCAACGATGTCCTTTGCTGCGCCTCCCACCACAATCAAGAAAATGGATCCTGATCATCGGCTGGCGATTATGCATACGCTTGAAATTCCAGCCACTGCAATAGTTAACACAGCCGAGCTTTGTAACGGACCAACATGGCAGTTTTTTGAACTTAAGTCTGTGACTGATGTGCTTGCGGCAGATTCATCAAAGGTCAGATGGCCAACATTCAAAGCAATTGGATTGTTTGCGCCACATGCTGCTGGTAGCGAGTGTGACTACGAAGTGCGTATGCTTGCTCCTTCCAGCGGAATGAGCGAAGACCCAATTACAGGTTCGCTGAATGCCGCAATAGCCAAATGGATGCAATCGATGGGTCGCCTTCAAAAACCTTACCTTGTTGCGCAAGGTACAAGCATTGGCCGCTTAGGTCGCGTAGCCGTCAAAGCAGGAAGTGATGGAGTGGTATGGATTGGTGGACAAGTGCACATTGTCATTGAAGGTCAAACCACCACCTAAACCTATTGCCAAACTCCAAGCCCCCCCGCGTTCAGGCAATGGCCGCAGACGTGCGAACACTTGCCCGGCGGGCATTCAGTTCATTTAACTCCTGCCCAAGATATCGGGCAATCGCACGCATACCGTACAGCCCAGCGGCAGCTTCAGCGTCGCTGTTGTAGTTTGTATTCGTATTGACATCGTAGGTATAGATCTCACCTGCCTCGTCAACAATAAACTCAATTCCAGAAATCCCTATCCCGTTTTCGGCGATGAAACGCTGATAACGCTGGATGATGGGGTGATCAAAACCCTCGATGATCTGAAAGCGCGGCGCAGGCGCTTCGGGTGCAGTTTCGCCCACCGGGCAAAAAGCATCACCGATCTGGCAGACGTCAGCCGGACAAAGCTCAAACCCTAGAGAAGTATCAACGCGCACGGCATACAGAAACTTGCCGCCTACGAATTCGACGCGCGTAATGAAAGGCTGCGGTGCGCGAATGTATTGTTGGATTAGCGTAATGCCGTCGACGGAGGGCTCGAACTGTACACTGTTCACATAGTCTTGTAGGGCATCAAAATTATGGAAAAGTTTTACGCCCAGGCCTTTACCTGCGCGATTATGTTTGGTGATGAATGAGCCTGTCATCTGGCGGGCGGCTTCGATGATGTGATGCTTGCCGACTGCAGCGATGGTGCGGGGGGTCTTAACCCCGTAATTCTGCAAAGCAGCGTACTGTGCGACCTTGCTAATTTCAAGCTGCAGGGCGCGGCTGTTGTTCACAACGCGCCGACCGTGCGCCTCAAGCCAAGACAGCACTGCTGCGGTGTATTCGGGCGCGAAGCGGTGATCGCGAGTGTGCGATGACGCACTCATTCGGTTGTAGAAAACTCCCTCAGGCGGAGGCGCGGACAAATCCAGTTTGCCTTCGTCCAGAAACCACTCTTCGTAAGGTAACTTCAGCTCTTGAAAGGCTGCTTGCAACGGTTCTACCCACGCGGCGTTCTCATGAATCACATAAATTTTCGACATATCTCATCTTAACGATGCCGGCTACACAAACGCTATCCGAAACGGCACATCCGGACAATCAAACAGAGTAATAAAAACTCATTAAAATCGAAACGACATTTTTATAATTTCTTTATAACTAATCAGTCTCAACGTTTTCACATGAGGGGCCTGTAAATTAACGTAGCCTTCTTTCATTTGACCCGTGCTCCATCACTATTCTGTTTTTCGAAGTGAGATCGGATTCGGGTATCAGAATCAGGGCGTTTTCGGTGCAAAACGATCAAATATATGGCGCACCATCCCCTTCGCCAATTCATCTTCCCCAAAAAATATCTTCCCGAAACCGTCTGCTGTTAATAACTCGGACTCATCTTCACTATGCGTGCGCACGATGATTTCAATGTTCGGGTTCAATAGTCTCGCTGTCTCAACCGTTTGTCTTACATGAACGGTATCTGGAGTTGCGATAACAAGCATGGCAGCTTTCGCAATGTGCGCTTGAATCAACACAGCAGGATCGCCAAGGTTTCCGGATACCGCAGCAAAGCCCTCCTCACGCAGGGCTTCAACCAGCTCTCGACTTTGCTCAATAATCACGTAGGGAATACCGCGCTCGGTTAGCGCCTGGCCTATCCTCTTTCCTACTCGCCCATACCCTACAAGTACCAGCTGTCCTTCTAAATATTTGCGATCCGTGCTCATGGGTAGCGCCGCAGTGGGATCCTGTCTTTGATCCAATTTCCTCGCAAAGGCTGACCGACTAAGCGCCCAGCGACGCATTGGCTCCGCCGCGTTAAACAGTAGAGTGTTGAACGTGATCGACAACAACACACCGGCGAGCACGAGATTCATCACCTCTGAGTCAATCACACCTAAACTTAAAGCGAGGCCTCCAAGAATAATTGAGAACTCACCAATTTGCCCCAAGCTCGCGCCAATGGATAATGCCGTGCTCAGCGGGTATCCATTCGCAATGACGATCGCGACCGCAACCGCGAAGTTAACAAACATGACCACCATCACCACGACGAGTATCCGCCCGGGTTGGCTCAGAAATACTGCCGGATCAACCATCATGCCAATCGATACAAAAAACAAGACTGAGAATGCGTCACGTAAGGGCAGAGTTTCCTCGGCCGCTCGATGGCTAAACTCTGACTTCCGCATAACGGAGCCCGCTACGAAGGCGCCCAACGCAAACGAGACATTAAAAAATGACGCTGCTCCTAGAGCAATGCCAATTGCAGTCGTCACAACTGCCAGAGTAAATAATTCTCGAGAGCCTGTTTTCGCAACCTGCCACAGCAACCACGGTAAAACACGCTTGCCCACGGCAAACATAAGAGCGACGAAAGCACATACAAGCAGGAGCGTATTGCCAACTGTTAGCCAAAGTGAACTGTGCCCCGCACTTGCAGCATCAGCGCTTGTTTTTGCGCTGCCGATGATCTCAGCGAAAGGCGGCAGTAACACCAAAGCCAACAAAGTGACAAAATCCTGAACAACTAACCACCCAACCGCAATACGGCCTCCCATCGTGTCGAGTTCGCCACGGACCTCAAGCGACTTCAGCAAGACCACAGTACTGGCGCATGCCAGGCATAACCCAAAGATCACGCTGGACGCAAACCCCCAGCCCCAAAGCCATGCGATCCAAGCACCCACCGACGTTGTCAACGACATTTGTATCAGCGCGCCAGGTACAGCGACTCGCTTGACCGAGAACAACTCGCTCGGCGAGAAATGTAGACCAACACCAAACATCAGCAGCATGATGCCGATTTCTGACAGCTGAGCAGCGATGGCAATGTCGGCACTAAATCCTGGCGTCGCTGGGCCGATGACAATGCCCGCCACCAAATATCCGACCAACGCAGGAACTTTAATTTTCTCTGCAAGGAAGCCAAGACACAAGGCTGCAATAAAAGCCGCAGCAATGGTTGTGATGACGGTGATGTTATGGTCCAAAAGCTTCTCGCTTTGCAGCTAAATAATCGATAACTAATCCGCTTTGATACCGTTGTCGCGGATAAGTTTTCCGTAGAGTTCGTACTGCTTTTTAGTTGCTACCCCAAACTCTTGCGCATCTGTACCGCGTATCGTGACACCCAAATCGACAATCTTTTTTCGCGTCTCGGGATCAGACAAGGCCTTTAGAATTTCAACATTTAGTTTTGCAACGATGTCTTTAGGTGTACCGGCCGGCGCGACGATTGCAAACCAAGAGTTAAATAGAAAGTCTTTTGTGCCCGCCTGTGCGACAGTGGGGATATTGGGGTATTGCGGCAGACGCTCTGGTGTCGATATGGCCAGCAGACGTA
>JBIIWK010000300.1:0-3869 GCA_044338955.1 Burkholderiaceae bacterium | reverse complement strand
TTCGATGAGGCTGGTCTCTTTGCCAAACTTGATTGGGTCACCCAGTTTGACTTGGTCGCCGGCCCGCACCGGGTACGGGCGGTAATCACCGCCCATCATGCTGCTGTCGTACTCAAAGCCGTACTTGAGCAGCAGGTTTAAGGTGTTCTCGCTCAGATCCCATGAGGGCGAGCGATAGCCTACTGCCCTGCCACCCGTGAGCTGCTTAATGGCCGCAGTCGCGCGCAACATGTCGGCCTCTTCTTCCTCAAGGGTTTGGCTGGCTGGCGGGATATGCGCCCAGCTGTGGTGGCCGATTTCGTGCCCGCCCTTAAGCACAGCCTCGCAGGCTGCAGGGTACGTTTCGATGGTGAAGCCAGGCACAAACCAAGTGGTGGGGATACTGTGAGCTTTCACCAAATCTAGGATGCGTTTTGACCCGACGATCCCGAATTCGCCACGCGACAAGGGCGTGGGTGAGGTCATCCCTCGAGAGATAAAACCCGATTGCACATCAAAGTCATAGGTCAAACAAACGATATGGCGTGGCATGGTAGATCCTTTAGAGGTCAGAATACGTTGACTACAGTAAGCTCTGTCAGATATGTTAGCAAGCTAAACCATTAAGGGATCTTGAATGTCTGATCGCAGTAACAGCACTTCTCCTCCGCCATCGGCTAAAGCATCTGGCTTAGGCCGCTTGCTTGAAAGCTGGAGCTCAGGAATTTTAATCGTCGTACTGCTATTGCTATGGCAGACGGGAGTGCGTTATTTTGAAGTGCCCAACTTCTTGCTACCCGCCCCAACTGAAATCGCTCAACTCTTTGTTGACGAATGGTCGTTGATTCAAATGCATTCGCTGGCCACGATTTGGGCGATCTTAACGGGTTATGTCACAGCAGTTCTGTTTGCCTTAATCGTCTCAGCACTGATGATTCGCTTTACCTTGCTTGAACGCTTAATCATGCCGATTTTTGTAGGCTTGCAAAGCGTGCCTAAGATTGCGATCGCGCCTTTGATTTTGGTATGGGTGGGTGCGGGCATGGGTTCAAAAATTGCCGTTGTGATGTCGATTGCTTTTTTCCCGATCGTGATCAACACCATGGCGGGCTTCAAAGAAGTGGATCGCGGCTTAGCGGATGTGTTTCGTTCAGTCGACGCCAACGAACGACAGTTGCTCTTTAGGCTGAGACTGCCTTTTGCCATACCGTATATTTTTGCAGGCTTACGTATCGCTACAACGTTGGCGGTGCTTGGCGCCATCGTGGCAGAATGGCTAGCTGCATCTAACGGCTTAGGATACTTAGTGCTATCGGGCAGCTTCAACTTTAATACGGCCCGCTCGTTTGCTGCGATCATATCGCTCGCGGTGATCGGTACGGTATTTTTTAATTTCATGTCATGGATTGAAGCGCGAGTGTCGTGGCGCACCGGTCTGAATGATTCGACTTCACGGGGGTAAAACTATTATGTTGAATAAATTATTTATCAGCTTGAACCTGTTTAAAAAAGATTCGTCTCCGTTGCAAGGCCGGCGGTCACAAACCGTCAACGGCATGACTAAGCAAGCGATCGGCATCGCCTTTGCACTCGTCACCTTGACCCTCTCTTCGACCCCTGCCCTCGCACTCGACAAGGTTGTACTGCGCATCAACTTCACACCCTGGGGGATGCACGCGCAATATTTTGGCGGTCGTGCGCAAGGTTTTTATAAGGCTGAGGGTATTGATCTAGAGATTCGCCCACCAGCCGCCGGGCAACAAAACGAAGTCATGATTGCCACAGGTCGTGAGCAATTTGGTTTGACCAACGCCGATGCTTTTGTCAAAGCAAAGGGCAGTGGCCTGCCCGTGGTGGCTGTGATGGCCGACCAACCTGACAATCCATTTTCGGTCATCACGCCAGCCAAAGCTGGTATTACGACGCCCGAAAAAATGAAGGGCATGAAACTTGCCTGGTTTCAAGCCAATGTGTTGGGTTTAATCGAGCCGGTGTTAGCCAAAGGCGGCCTGACGCGCAAAGATATTGAGTTTGTGACGGTCGCGCGTGGCGCCGAAGTACAGATGCTGGCCGCTGGGCAAGTCGACGGTCTATTCGGTTATTCGTTTGGACAGGCGTTAACACTTGAGGGCAGAGGGTTTCCGGTCAACGTGATGCCGGTACGCGATTATGGTGTGCAGTTTTACGGCACAGTGATTTATACCAATGAAGCTCTGCTTAAAAGTAACCCTGATTTGGTTAAGCGTTTTGTGCGCGCAACGATTAAGAGCTTGATCTGGACCCACGACAACGTTGAACAAGCCATGAAAGAAATCGTTGCTGTTTCACCTGATCGCGACCTGAAGCTTGAGTCGCGCAAGCTACGCATGATTTACGACCTGTACAACACGTCTGACTATGCTGAACGCTTTGGTTTGATGACCGATGCAAAATGGCAATCTTCAATCGACATTTTGGCAAGCGGCGGCGACTTACCTAAAAAGCCAACCGCGCAAAGCATGTATACCAATGCGATCATCAATAGTATTGATGAAGCAAAAGAACTGGCTAAACTTGTGAAGCAACCGGCAAAATGAGTGCATCAGTCACCGACGTCCCGCATACAACAATGCCTTCAAATCATGGCATTTCAATCTCTGGGATCGAAGTTACCTATGGGCTTGGCTCGGCGCAAGCCGTTCAAGCCTTAGCGCCTGTTGACCTTCAAGTCGCCGATGGCGCCTTCGTTTCGTTAGTGGGCCCCTCTGGCTGCGGCAAGAGCACCTTGCTAAAAGTGTTGGCTGATTTAATGCCACCCACACAAGGGCAGGTGTTGATCGACGGGATGCCGCCCAGCGCCTTGCGACAAGCGGGTCGTATTGGCTTAGTGTTTCAACAAGCAAATTTAATGCCTTGGCTGACGATTGAAAAAAACGTCAAACTACTCAAAGAATTAGTACAGGCAAAAAATAAAAGCGCGACTTCTTTGCCGCCGGCGCAAAATCCACAAACAGTGCAAAGCGTTGAACAACTGCTTGAAGTCGTCGGACTAAACGGCTTTGAGAAGAAACTGCCTCATCAGTTATCAGGCGGTATGCAACAACGGGCGGCGCTCGCACGCGCCTTGGCGCTTGATCCATCGATTTTATTGATGGACGAACCCTTTGCCGCGCTCGATGAAATCACACGCGATCGCATGGCGTTTGAACTGATGCGGATCTGGCAACAGTATCGCAAAACCGTCATCTTTGTGACGCACTCGCTTGCTGAGGCAGTGTTTTTGTCCGATCAAGTCGTGCTGATGTCTGCGCGCCCTGGCCGGATTCACAAAATTTATGACATCGACCTACCCCGCCCACGTACTGAAGACACGCGTTTATCCGACGACTTTATTCGCTTAGTAGGTGAAATTAACCGCGAACTCTATAAGGTAATGCTGCTGTGAGCAAACGAGACAAAATGCCCTGCCTGACTGTGGGTGACAACGCCTTTGAGCGTGGCGTCGCCCATGGCAAAACCTTCGCTGCTGATGTCGCCGCAAACCTTGAAACTTATTTACGCCGTTTTGAGGCTTCGGGCTTAGCGCGCGCCGAAGCGCTAGAAGAAGCCTTGCGTTGGCAGACAGCCATGCAAAGTCAAAACACAGATTACGCCGAAGAGATGCTAGGTATCGCTAAAGGCGCTGAGCAATCCTCAGCAGCGATCGCACTATTGAATGCGCGCTACGAGATTGCCTTTATGATTTTTGGCAAAGACGCGCGCAAGCAAGAGCAAGCGCTGCAGCAAGCCACTGGCGAAACCGATGGCTGCACAACCTTTGGTTTGTTATCAGACGTCACCGCCGACGGCCACACATGGCTTGGGCAAAACTGGGACTGGATTGCGGGCGTTCATCAACGCACGATTGTGTT
>JBIIWK010000271.1:0-4338 GCA_044338955.1 Burkholderiaceae bacterium | reverse complement strand
GACCGAGGCTGGCATTGTGGGTGGCAAAATGGGTGTCAACGAATGCGGCATTGGCTTAGTTGAAAACGGCTTGGCCTCGCACCTAGATGGCTGTAACCCGTATCAAAAACCGTTTCATATGCGATGTCGCGAAGTGCTTGATGCCGACCGCTATGCTGATGCGCTGACGCCAATCGTGTCAACCAAACGCACCTGCTCAGGCAACTTTGTCATCGGCGGTGCACAGGGCGAAATCATTGATTTTGAAACCAGCCCCAATCACATCACCTATATCAACCCCGTCAACGGGATCGTCACGCACTCGAATCACTTTTTGGGAAGTGGACATGGCGAGTCGCAGATGGAAAAAGTCAGCCCCGGCACCTTGTTTAGAGCTTCGCGCATGCGTCGCTTGCTAGAGCGCGGTGGCAATCATATCGATGTGGCGACAATGACAGCCGCCATGAGTGATCACTTCAGCGAGCCGCACTCGCTATGCCGTCACCCTGATCCACGCCAAGCTGAGGCCAAACAGACGATGACGACAGGCGCGGTATTGATTGACCTTGAAAGCCGTGTGATGCACGTGGCCGATGGGCCGCCATGTGAATTTCCCTTTATTGCTTATTCTGTTGCTGAACGCTAAACATTACGTCAACTAACGCTGCACAATTAACACTCAAGTGTTCTTTCAAAAGTTTTTAGCCATCTATAGAGACAACAGAAAGTCAAACTAGCAAAAGGCTCATACGAAAAGTCATTTTATTTTTATGACTGTTAGTTTGATTGACAAAGAATCATTTTTAAAAAATTAAAGTAGCCAAAAAATGTCGACAAAAAAAATTCATATCATCATCGAAGGCGCGACTGGGCGCTTGGGCAATATGCAACACTTACGGTCATTGCTGAATATTCGCAAAGAAGGCGGGCTGTTGCTTAAAAATGGCGACAAGCTGATCCCCGAGCCAGTGCTACTAGGTCGCAATGCCGATAAGCTTAAGGCCCTGGCTGAACCGCACGGCATCGCTTGGTCAACCGATCGGGCTGCTTGTCTGACCGACACAAATAATGAAATCTATTTTGATGCAAGCGTGACCGCTGGCCGCTTTGAGCGTGCACAAACCGCGATGCAGGCAGGTAAACATATCTATCTAGAAAAACCAATCGCCGAGTCGCTTGACGAAGCCCTTGAATTAGCGCGTATGGCTGAGCGCTTGAAACTTAAGAATGGCACCGTGCAAGACAAATTATTTTTGCCTAGCTTACACAAGCTTCGCAAGGTCAAGGAGGCGGGCTTCTTTGGTGACATTATCCAGGCCAAAATCGACTTTGGCTGGTGGGTATTTGATGGTGAGATTCATCCTGCGCAGCGCTCAAGCTGGAACTATCGCAAGCGCGATGGTGGTGGCTTAGTGTTGGATATGTTTCCACACTGGCGCTACATCGTTGATACCTTGCTCGGCGAAGTGAAATCTGTGTCTTGCCGTACCAAAACTGCCATTGCCACGCGGCGCGATGAACAAGGCAAGCCTTATGACGTAGACGTTGAGGATGTCGTCTTGGCCACCCTAGAACTCGCCAATGGGGCTTTGGTTGAAATCAATGCCTCGTGGGCTGCACGTATTAAGCGCGATGATATTTTGACTTTACAAGTCGACGGCACGCAAGGCTCAGCCTCGTGCGGTTTATATCGCTGCTTTATTCAACCCATGGCGGCGACTCCAAAGCCAGTCTGGAGCATTGAAGTGCCAACAAGCGAAGACTTTGATGCGCAATGGCTTGAGGTGCCTGATGTTGCACCGTACACAAATTCGTATCGTGCTGGTTGGGAATCGTTTTTAAGGCATGTGCATGACGACACGCCTTTTGCGTCGCCACTGAAGGCGGGCGCGAAAGGGATCCAATTAGTCGACGCTTGTTATCGCAGCAACGCCGAACGGCGCTGGATTGATCTGCCAGAGCTCGCCCTTTAACACACACGGTGCTTGATCAACGATTTCATTGAGAGAACTCAATGAGCAGATTTTCAAATATCTTTGAGCCTGCTCAGTGAGCAGTCCATAGAATGTCTTCGAACGCTCATCGAGTGGGCGATAGAATGTCTTAGAACGCTCAGCGAGCAAGCTATAGATTGTCTTCGAGCTGACTCACCAAGCCGATTCTAAAATCTCAATAAGCTGACTAGTTTGGGTCACTGGCCTTGGATTGTTTTTAATGCCAAAGTCATGCATCACTTTATCGGCGATGACTTGAAAGTCTTCACGCTTGACGCCAACATCGCGTATGCGAGTCGGTAAGTTCAAGCTTCGTACCAACTGCTCAATGGCATCAGCCGCCTCCATCCCGGCGCAGCCCATGGCCTGTGCAATCATTTGCTGCTTGGGTGCATTCACGACTTTGTTGTAACGCATCACAGCGGGCAGCAAGACGCAAGAAGTGTACCCGTGCCCCACCCCTGCGTGTGCACCAAAAACATGACCGATCGCATGACTAGCGCCTACACGTGCACCGAACTCAAGAATACGAATCGACATCGCCATACCGCGCTGACAATCCAGACGCGCATCTAAATCTGCTGGATTAGCCAACACACGCGGCAGCCCCTTTGACAGCAGGGCTAACGCTGTTGTGCCGAAGGCATCGACAGATGGATCAACGTTTAACATCGCCATAAATTCGGCAGCATGATCAACCGCTTTGATACCACTCGATAAAAATAAATTCATTGGCGTATCGAGCGTGACCAGCGGATCACAAATGACAGCGCGTGGCGCAGTCATTGGATAACCAAAAATTTCTTTCACCCGTGCCGTGGTGTCTGAGCATCCAGCAAACCAGGTAAATTCGGCCGCTGACAGCGTGGTGGGCACGGCAATCATTCTCAACCATTCTGCAGCATCAGCTGGACGCACACTGCCATCCGTTGCCGCAAAGACGGCAGCCTCGTGTAACTGGGCTGATGTCGACAAACCTTTTTTAAGAGCTACCAGCATGACCTTGGTCGCATCAATGACCGAGCCACCACCAATCGCGAGCAACACATCAGCCTGTGCCGCGCGCGCTGCCTGCGCACCTTCTAGCACACACGATTGCGGCACGTGGGCAGTGATGCCAGTGAACTGTCCCACACAGCGCGAGCCGAGGGCTTGAACAATCGCTTGATAAGACGGTGTCAATGCCACAGAGCGACTTCCCAATACAAACACCCGCTGGCTAGCGGTGCGGTCAAGCTCTTTGATCACGGCCGTGGTCGCGGGCTCGCCAAAACTAATCCGCTCTGTGGCATTAAAGCAATGAATTGAAGGTGTCATACAGTCAGTCTCCGAAAGGCGTCTAAATAGCACCCTGTTTTAGCAAGCTGATCGATGGGATCAGCGACAGAGTGATACTTTAGCGCCATTTTTGCTGATCTTGTTCAAATGCCTAGTAAGGCTCATCAGCGCCTCAGGCTATCGACTCGAGAAACCTGAAAGTCTATATGCATAAACCTATCGTACTCAGATAGGTTTATGCTAGAGCGGCGGCACCTTGTGTCACTGAAAAAGACGACCCCTCCAAAGACGGCATACGATGAACACGCTTAAATTTCTTACTTTGGTCATATTTTTTTGCTGCGCAGGCGTGTCGCAAGCGGCAACCATTACGCGTTTCACGCCGCAAGGCCCCAGTACGGGTGTACGACAAATCGTCGTTGACTTTGACCGCGCAGCCGTAGCCTTTGGTGAAGCAAAATTGCCAGCCCCTGTTGAAATACAGTGTTCTTTAGATCGCGCAGCTGAGGGCTCAGGTCGTTGGCTCAATGAACGTAGTTGGGCGTATGACTTTGTGAATGAGGTTCCGGCAGGCGTCGTATGTCAAGCCGAGCTCAAAACACAAGATTCAGGCTTTTTAGGCGGTTCGATTCAAGGTGAGGCCCAATACAGTTTTCACACAGGCGGGCCTATCATTGAACGCGCACAGCCTGGGCGCTATGGCCCGATTGCTGAGGATCAAATCTTTGTGCTGCACCTTTCAGGCCCCGCCACGCTGGCCAGCATTCGCACTCATGTTTGGTGTGCCGTTGAGGGTTTAGGTGAGCGCGTACCTGTTCGCTTAATCTCTGGGGCGGATCGCGACGCCATCATTGAAGCAAGCTATCTTCAAGATGAAGCCAAAAAAGATCCCTTAAGTGTGGTCACACTGGCCTGTAATCGACGCTTATCGGCCTCGGCAAAAATTCAACTGGTCTACGGACGAGGGATTGTTAGCGCGATCACCTCGGCAACTGAGGTCAAAACGACAACCGAGCAACGCTTAGACTTCACCGTTCGCGAGCCCTTTCGCGCGAACTTTACTTGTGAGCGCGAAAGCGCACGCAGC
>JBIIWK010000007.1:0-24646 GCA_044338955.1 Burkholderiaceae bacterium | reverse complement strand
GGCCCATCATCTTGAATGGTGATGCGTAACTTGCCGTCAGCGTAAGCGCTGTTAACCGCGATCGTGCGCGTTGCCCATTTGTAGGCATTATCCAAAAGATTACCTAAAATTTCTTGCAGATCTTGTCGCTCGCCTGCAAAGTAAAGGTCTGCGGGTATGTCAGAGACTGTCACCTGAATTGATTTTTCTGCATGCACTTTTGTCATCACACGCGTCAATTGTTCGACGGTGATCTTGACGGGTGTGCGCGCATGAGGCACGCCAGCACTGGCTGCAATGCGTGCGCGCTTGAGTCGCCATTGCACCTGTTGCTGCAGCTGTTGCAACTGCTCTTGAAGTGAAGCCACCAGCGCTGGGTCGTGGTGGCTGCGAGACTGTTCGAGCAGTAAGGCGTTACTCATGACAGAGATGGGTGTCTTAATCGAGTGTGCAAGGTCACCAGCTTGATTACGAGCACGCTCAATGATTTTTTCATTGGTATCAATGACCGCATTGAAGTCTTCGATGAGTGGCTTGAGTTCAGTCGGAAACGCACCGACGATGCGTGTGCCATCCCCTTCGCGTAACGCTTTGAGTGAGCGTTGTAGTTGCCGAAGCGGTAGTAGTCCAAACGCCACCTGCGCGCTAGCCGCAACCAGCAGACTCAGAAAGAGAATACCAACAAATAGCCAGAGTGAGCGCTGCCACGTTTGAATTGCGCGCGTGAGTGCTTGAATGTCAGAACCGACTATTACCCGAAATTGTTTGCTACCTAGTCCCTCAAGCAAGACGTTTTGTTCGGCAACAATCAATGTTTGGGAGGCAGGCCCAGTGAGTTCGTGAAAATGGATGTCGCCGCTTTTAAGCGCATCATTTGCAACGTTCAGTTTGGTGTCCCAAAGTGAACGTGATTTCAACAAGACAGCACCGCTTTGCTCGTTGATCTGCCAATACAGCCCAGACTCGGGGCGGTTAAAGCGGGGATCTGCGCCAGCGGTCTGCATCAGCGGGTTGCCTTGCGCATCAACGTCAAACGCCACTACGATCTGATACAGATAGGATTGCAGTTGTTGTTCGAACTGACGTGTAGCCTGATCTTTAAAGAGCCCGTCGAGCGCGATGGTTGTCAAGCCTAGCGCGAGTGCAATCCAAAGGGCGGTACCGCCAAACAGACGTAACCTGAGTGATCCACGCCAAGTACGAACGCTGTTGTTCGGCATGGCTAGCAGTCAGCCTTGGCGAGTCGGTAACCCATGCCTCGCACGGTTTGAATCATGCCGTCGGGTATTTTTTTTCGTAAGCGTCCAATCATGACTTCAATCGTATTCGAATCTCGGTCAAAGTCTTGTGCATAAATGTGTTCAGTTAAAGCGCTGCGCGAGACCACTTCGTCAAGATGATGCATGAGATACGACAAAATTTTGAACTCATGGCTCGTAAGCGAGATGAGCGCGTTTTCACACGAGGCGCGACTCGTGCGCGTATCGAGTTCAAGTTTGCCGCACCGCAGGATGGAATCGGCGCCGCCGCTGGCGCGTCGGATGAGGGCGCGTACGCGAGCGAGTATTTCTTGCATATGAAAAGGCTTGGTGACGTAGTCGTCGGCACCGGCGTCAATGCCGGCAACCTTATCATGCCAATCATCGCGTGCGGTGAGTATCAGCACCGGCATGAGGCGTTGCTCGGCACGCCATTTTCGTAAGACCGAGATGCCATCCATGAGCGGTAAGCCCACGTCCAAAATCACGGCGTCGTAGGGCTGCTCTTGGCCAAGATATAGCGCTTCGCGCCCATCTGAGGCCACATCCACGGCATAGCCACTGGCCGTCAACGCTTCTGAAAGTTGGCGTTGTAGGGTGGCATCATCCTCGACAACCAATAGCCGCATCGTTTAGCGCTCAGTAAATAGTCGCACTGATTAGCGCTCTTTGTTTGAGATGATTTCGCCCGTCTTTGCATCGACCTTTAGTTTTTGCAAACGGCCACCTGCTTTGAGGATTTTAAGCTCATAGATCCAAACCCCCTTTTTTTGCTCAAACTCAACGTCAAGCACCTGACCGGGCTGAGTTTTTTCGAGGCGTTCGAGAATAACCCTCAAACTTAGAATTTCACCGGCTTGAACCGCTTGGGTCGCGCGCTCTTGATCGGTTGAGGTAGCCAAGGCACTTGTCGCCGGAAGCGAACAGGTCAGTAAGACCATCAACATAGCGGTGACGGTATGGATAGGTTTCTGGGAGCTTAGTTTCATCTTGTTCTTCCGGTGTCAGCAACATTGATATTGTGCACCCCAATACATGAACCGAATCTGAACGACTGGTTCAGACAACGTACAAGGTCGCTGCTGCATCATGACTACATTCGCTACGTGATGAGAGGTCAATATATGTTTAAGCAGAACTTCCAGAAGCTTTTTCTAGCCTTGGTGCTTGGTTTCGCCGCCACTGCACACGCAGGCGACACCACTCCAGCAGCACAATTGCAACGGTTCGAAGCCGCCACTGGTCGGCCAGCTAGCGCAGATAATGGCCGCATCTTCTTTACCTCGACGCACGGGTCTAAGTGGACGTGTGCCTCCTGTCACGGTGAGTCGCCCACAAAGGTGTCTAAACATGCAAGCACGGGCAAAGCGATTGATCCCTTGGCACCCGCAGCGAATCCCGACGCGTTCACGGATGCCGCTCGCGTTGATAAGTGGTTTCGACGCAACTGTAAAGATGTGTTGTCGCGCGAATGCACAGCAGCTGAAAAGTCTGATGTGATTGCGTTTTTATTGGCGCTCAAGCCATGAAGCGGATATTGAGCACTTTTAGCACTTTTAGCACTGTTAGCAAACGGAGCATGCCAGCCATTCTAGGCACAAGGTCTAAACACACCACACACACAACACGCAGCGTGTACAGGACACACGGCACATTTGGCGCGTTTAGTCTGGTTTTGCTCTGGGCCTTGGGTCTTGGCGCAAGCACAGCTGTGGCGGGTGGGTCGAAAGACTTTCAGCCTCTGGTCATGTCTGAAAAATATCGCAGCGAATGTGCCTCGTGCCATTTGGCCTACCCACCCGCGCTGCTACCCCTAGCATCTTGGCGCCGCATACTCGGCAGTCTAGAAAAGCACTACGGCGTAGACGCCTCGCTCGAACCTGCTGAAGTCTTAGAGATTTCTAAATGGCTAGAGCCCTTGGCAGGCACCTATAAAAAAGTGCGCGAAGAGCCTCAAGACGATCGCATTACCAAGGCGGCATGGTTTGTGCGCGAGCACCGAAAAATTGAAGCTGAGGTTTGGCTGCGCCCAAGTATCAAGAGTGCGGCAAATTGTGTGGCCTGCCACACAACTGCTGAGCAGGGCAATTACAACGATGATTTTGTGAGGATACCGAAATGAACACAACCCTTAATCCGACAGCACTCAAGACGCCTGCGACGATTGCCACAAGGCGCGTCAATGATTTGGCGACACGTAGCTTTCACTGGCTCTTTGCCTTCTCTTTTTTAGGCGCCTATCTGACTGCGGACTTTGAACGGTTGCGTGGTGTGCACGTAAGCCTTGGCTACACGATGCTTGGGCTGTTAGCGTTTCGCATTGTCTGGGGGCTGGTTGGGCCGAAGCATGCGCGTTTCAAATTACTGTTTGGAAAGCTATCGGGCTTACGTGCCTGGGTGGTTGCCACGCGCAATGCGCCCAGCATTCAAGCAATTGGCTGGAAGCAAGGACAGAATTTGCTGATGGCGCTTGCCGTGCTGAGCCTGCTGGTACTCGTGGTGCCCTTGGTGGGGTCGGGTTATTTGTTAAATAACGATCTTGGCGGCAAATTCATGGAAAGTACTCATGAGTTTTTTGGTGAGCTGTATCTCTGGAGCGTCGTGACCCATCTTGGTCTGATCGCAGTGATCAGTATTATTCGGCGACGCAATATGGCCTCGCCAATGTTGACCGGGCATGTGCCCGGCCCGGGCCCAGACCTTGTGCGTGCCGAGCAGCGTGTGTGGGCAGCCATGCTGGTGTTGGGTTGCGTAAGCTGGTGGGTGTGGTCGTTTCAATGAGGTAAGTGAGGCCTCTTCTTGGGGTTTGCGCACTATGTCAAGCTTAGGGCGAAACCCCTAAAAAGTGCTTGGTAGGGCTGCGGTACATAGCAATTACCCGTTAACATCGGCTTAGTTAGGTTCGATACCAAATCGAAAAGTGACTGCCACCTCAAGGGCTTTTGTTTGAACACGACCGCAAGCGTCATCTATTCCCTTTTTCTATTTTATGGAATGTTTGCATTCGCGGGCGCGCTGTTGCTGTCCATTCAGTTTAAGGGTGTTAGACCCGCCTACGTAACAAGTTGGGTGCTCAGCTCAATTTTGGTCGGTATTGCGACGTGCTTATCGGCACTAAAAGATGCCCTGCCAGCCTTTATCTCGTACGAGCTTGCGAATAGTTTAAATGTCTCATCTTATATCTACGTCTACGCGTCTTGTCTCAGTTTGTTAGGCATAAACACGCGTTTTCGTTGGATTGCCTTGTGGTCTCTTGTTGCTGGTTTGACATTCATGATCGCCCTGATGGTGGTCAAAGATCATTTTGGTTTAGCGTTTCAGCCGGCTGTTGTCGCTTTGGGCGGCGCAGTGTTCAACTTTTGCATAAGCTTACTCGTCCTGAAGTTTTATAAGCAGCACCAAACTACTCTGGTTTGGGTCTTGATGCTTGTTTTCATATTTAGTGCCATCGTATGGGGTGCGCGCTGTTTGATGATCTTATTCTACGACGTTGGATTTGCGTACCAGGGTGGCTTGGTCAATGCGCTGACGTTTACGGTGTTATTGGTTCTTGGAATCACGCGGTACCTGTGCTTTGTTGGTGTGGTTACTGCAATAGAAGTACAAAAAAAAGAAGAGTTGATTGCTGAAAATCACTTCATTAAGTTAGCGCTCGCACACAAAAAAGTCGAGCAAACCGAATCGCATTTTTTAGCTTCTTTGAACGCGCTAGCCAAGGCGCGCGATAATGAAACGGGTAATCACATCATACGCACACAAGAGTATGTGCGAGCGCTGGCTCAACGCCTGCAAGCGTTAGGTCACTACACAGACAGTCTCTCTGTAGAGTCCATCGATGTATTGGTGCGTGCAGCGCCCCTTCACGATATCGGAAAAATCGGCATACCCGATGCGATCTTATTGAAAAATGGCCCCCTCTCAAGCGACGAGTGGACCGTTATGAAAACGCATGCGCTAATCGGTGAGTCGGTACTAGACGTGCTTGAGCTTGAGCGCGACGGAGCCTCAGACGTGATCGCCAAAGCCATCAGGATTGCAGGCGGCCATCATGAAAAATGGGATGGTACAGGATACCCCCGCGGCTCAGCGGGTGACGCCATCCCGCTTGAGGCTCGGATTATGTCTTTAGCTGATATGTATGACGCGTTGATGAGTGAGCGCCCGTACAAAAAAGCGTGGTCTCATGACGAAGCAGTTGTAGAAATCATCTCAAAACGTAACAGCCAATTTGATCCATTGATTGTCGATGCCTTTGTCTACGAGCAAGACGCTTTTAATGCCATCGCACAAAAATATCGCGATAGTTGACGTGCGTAAGCCTTAAGTCGGCATGCTTGATGTTTTCGCTATTAACTTACCTGTTCATCGAGATGGCTGATGTCGTTCATGTTTACTATGACGCGCGGAGAGTTGCGAATAGGCAGTGGCTTCTCTTGGATGTCCTCAGTTTTTAACCTATGTGGGTTACGCGTTCATACAGTGATCAGTGATGATAAGATCAAAAAATGCCTCTTATTCAAACCGCTTTGCTCCAAGCCGAAGGCCTTTCAAAACAGGTTACGCCTGAGCGCTGGCTGTTTCGAAATTTAAATGTTGCTGTTGCGGCTGGCGAACAACTTGCGCTTCGAGGCGCCTCGGGCGTGGGCAAGTCGACGCTGCTCAACCTGCTGGCTGGGCTTGAGCTGCCTGAAGAAGGGCGCGTGCTTTTGAGCGGCAAAGATCTGACTGAGATGACCACTGGCGAGCAACTGTCCTTGCGTCGTACGACCTTTGGGTTTGTGTTTCAGGCATTTCATTTAATGCCGCATCTCAATGCCCTACAAAACGTGATGGTGCCATGTTTGTTAGCGGGCTTAGCGTTCGCGCAGGCGCAAGAACGCGCCGAGCGTTTACTCGAAGCACTAGACCTTACGGCTGTGACGCGATCTTTTCCCTCTGTTTTGTCGGGCGGCGAGCAGCAACGCGTGGCGCTTGCCCGCGCGCTCGTCCATCAACCAAAAATTGTCTTGGCAGATGAGCCGACTGGCAACCTTGATCCTGAAACGGCTGATAGGGCACTTACCCTTCTTTGCCGTACGTGTCGCGAGCAAGGCGCGGCACTGCTAATGGTGACGCATTCAGCCGAGTCGGCGGCAAGGCTTGATCGCACCTTCGTGTTAACCGGCTGATGCTGTTCTTTTGGCTACTGACTGCCGCGTTTCGTGCGCAACCAGGCCGTTGGCTGATTGCTGGGATGACTGTTGCACTAGGTATCGGCCTAGCCGTGGCGATTCATACTGTCAACAGCTCCGCCCTCAGTGAATTTGGTCGCGCACTGGATACCGTCAACGGGCAAGCCTCGGCGCAGTTAGTCTCGACCTCGGGTGATTTCACAGACACTTTGTTTGATGAAGTAGTCGCTCGTCAAAAAGAGTTCGGTATCCGCGCAGTGAGCCCTGTGCTTGAGCGTGGGACGCAACCCGTGCGTGTGCTGGGTTTAGATATTTTTCAAGCGAGTCGAGTGACCACCGCTTTGCTTCCCGCAGCGTCTGACGAACAGCGTATGCGCGTCTTTGAACCCGACGCGATCTTCTTATCAGCAGCGGCGCTAAAAGAGTTGGCGGTGGCCGTGGGCGACGACCTCACGCTGTCATTTGGCGGCAAAAAGCAAACGTTCAAGATCGCGGGCTTGGTGCCGGGTGCTGCAGGACAAAGCTTGGCGGTCATGGATCTAAGCGTCGCCCAGTGGCGTTTGGATGGGCTTGGCAAGCTGAGTCGGTTGGATATTCAGCTAGTCGATGGAGCGAACCCCAAAGACTTAGTGATAGCGCTTAAGAATTCAAAGTTGGGCCTGACGTTGGTCACCGCCGACGATCGTGATCGTAGGATGTCTAATTTATCGCGTGCCTATCGTGTCAACTTGAGCGTACTCGCCTTGGTCGCGTTATTCACTGGCGCGTTTCTAGTGTTTACAACGATTAGTTTTTCTGTGTTGCGCCAACAGTCTGAGCTCGCGCTATTGAGCGTCTTGGGTGCGGGGCGCACATGGTTGTTTGGTTTAGTCTTGACGCAAGCTTTGTTAGTGGCTGCGCTCGGTGGTTTGCTGGGCATTGGCTTGGGCTTGGGCGTTGCCTCGGTTTTATTGCGTGTGATGGGCGGCGACCTTGGCGCGGGCTATTTTTCAACGGCCGTGCCGCCCCTTGATATTGATCTATCGATCTTGTTTGGGTTTTGGTTGTTGTCGTTGGTTGTGGGTGCGATAGCAGGATATTTTCCTGCGCGGGCTGCCACCGCTGGCTCGCCAGTAAGGCAGCTGCGTGCCGGTGCGACAGAGCGCCTGCTTAAACCGGCGTTGAACGCTAGGATTGCGATCGTGCTTGCAGTCATCAGTGTGGTGTTGACATTGCTGCCGCCTATTGAGGGCTTGCCCATTGCTGCATATTTGTCGATTGCCTTTTTATTGTTTGCGGGATTAGCGTTGATGCCTTCGCTGGTGAGTCAGTGCTTTTCATTAATGGCGCGTTTGTTACCGGGCCGGTTTGCTGGCGCGGTCTCACCCTCTTTGACGCTTGCTGTTTGGCGGCTGTCGCAAGCGCCTGCGAGTGCGGCGGGGCTGATTGCCGGCGTAGTGGCTGCCTTGGCTTTGACCGTGGCGATGGTGGTGATGGTAGCCAGTTTTCGTGACTCGGTTACGCAATGGCTAGATAAGGTCTTACCTGCAGACCTGTATGCGAGTTTGACGCGCTCTGATTTAAATGACGCGTTAGTGCAAGATCCAACATTCGTGCAGGCGATCGCGTCGGTACCTGGGATTGCGCGTTTAGAATTTACGTTGCAACAGAAGATTTTGTTTCGCCCTGAGCAACCAGAGGTGATGTTGATTGCTCGGCCGGTGCCTACCGATCGGGCAGCCGAAGTTCTGCCTCTGACAGGGGGCTTGTCGCTTCAGCCAAAGGGTGCAAACGATCCGCTTCCAGACGTATTCGTGTCTGAGGCGATGCTAGATTTGTACGGATGGAAACCGGGCCAGATTCACACGCTGCCGGTGAAGGCAAGCACTGGCCAGTATCTCTCGGTATGGGTGGTAGGCGTGTTTCGTGATTATGGCCGTCAGCATGGATCGGTCGTCATCGATATCTCGGTGTACCAGGCGCTGACACAGGATAGGCGTCGTACGGATATTGCCCTATGGCTGACGCCTGGTACAAATCCAGCCACAGCGTTAGAACGCTTACGCGCGCAGCTTCCTCAATTTAAATCGCTTGAATTTAGAAGCGCTACGGATTTACGTGCGCTATCGCTGACGATTTTTGATCGCAGTTTTGCGATGACCTATGCCCTAGAGGTTGCAGCCTTGCTCGTGGCGCTTTTTACGGTTGCTGCAGGTTTTGCCGGGCAGGCGCTGTTACGGCAAAAAGAATTTGCGTTAGTGCAACAACTGGGCCAATCCTCATCACAGTTGACGCGATGGATTAGCTTTGAATCAGGCCTATTACTTGCACTCGCAGCCTGTTGGGGAACGGTGCTCGGTTTGTTGATGAGCCAGGTTCTGATTCATCGCGTCAATCCTCAATCGTTTCACTGGACCATGGAAACAAGCTTGCCAGCAGTCGCAATCGTTGTGCTCATTCTGGTGACTGTATTGTTGGGGATGTTTGCGGCAGTCTGGGCTGCGAAACGAAACTTAAATCCAAAGCGACTGGCTCTATCTTTGCGTGAGGACTGGTGATGCTAGGTTCAAAAAAAATACCCGCAAAATTGACGACAATAGCCTCGGTAAAAACACCCGTACAAAGTACCTTGCGCAGAATGTGGCTGAAGCGTTGTTTGTTGTTAGCCTCCGTGCCCTCTTTGCAATCGTGGTCTGCTGCGGCTCTTTCTGGCCTAACGACGACTTCTGCGTCACCCACAGGGTCGTCATCTCTCGCCGGTGCTGCTTCATCGGCGTACCCAGTTTCAGTCGCTCATGTGGACAGCGTTGCGGGCGCAGCGTATCCAGAAGTTTTTCCAAGAAAGTTAGTGTTCCCACAGGATTTTGGCGCGCATCCAGACTACCGTACCGAGTGGTGGTACATGACCGGGTGGTTAGGTGAGGGCGCAGCTAAGATGGGCTTTCAAGTCACATTTTTCAGAAGTCGGACGCTGCATCCTGACAATAATCCGAGCCGGTTTGCACCACGTCAGTTACTGTTTGCGCATGCAGCGCTAGCACTACCCAGCGAGGGTCAGTTGCGCCACGCCGAGGTGGCTGGTCGAGCAGGCTCGGCGGGTGCTTCGTTTAGCACAACAGATACCGCGCTTACGCTTTCTGGCTGGAGCCTACAACGTACAGCAGACGATCATTACAAAATCATAATTCCTGCCGAGCACTTTACGCTTGAGGTAGACGCGTTCACTGCGCTTGCTCCGATCTTGCGTGGTGACGACGGCTATTCTGCGAAAGGCTCGTCCCCCCAATCAGCAAGCTATTACTACAGTCGCCCGCAGTTACACGTCTCGGCAAAGATCGCGTTAAAAAACACCTCGGGTGGTCGCGGCAGAGCAGAGCAGCTATTGAAGCTAACCGGTTCAGCGTGGTTTGATCATGAGTGGTCAAGTAGTTTGCTGATGGCGGGTGCCGTGGGATGGGATTGGATTGGTATTAACCTCTTAGACGGCAGTAGCCTCATGGCGTTTCGTATGCGCAACGCTGCAAAAGAAACTCTGTTCAGTGAGTGGGACTGGCGCGACTCGCGCGGCCAAGTGATCGAGCGGCGGCAGGATGTGCGCTGGCAGCCTTTAGGTCAGTGGCGTTCACCTCGCTCGTTGTTTGCGTATCCCGAGCGGTTTGAGTTGCACGTGGCACGGCGTACGTTGACCTTACAGTCCTTAATGTCAGACCAAGAGGTGAATGCGCAGGCGAGCACCGGCGGTTTTTATTACGAAGGCGCAGTCGAGCTGACAGAAAATGGTAAGTCGCTGGGTAGGGGTTACCTAGAGCTGACAGGCTACGGTGCGCCTGTGGCACTTTAGTGATTCAATCTGTGACGGGGCGCGTTGTAGCGGCCTGCCTCGCAAAAGGTCGCGCGATGTCGGTTTGCTTGAGAGCAGTCTGAATCACAGTCGATCGCGTGACACCAGTTCGCATTGAAGTAGTCGTGCCAGTACACTCATTTCTTTCAGATCCAATTAATATGCCAACAAAAATCAGCAGTCTCATCGGTTGGTTGCAAGAATATCAAGTGCTCTCGCGTTACAGAAAGCAATGGTTTCTAGCATCGTTATTTTTAGTCTTTGCCGCCGCCGCAACGCTTGCCGTACCGCTCGCTTTTCGAGGGCTGGTAGACGCAGGTGGCACCAGTGAAGCGATTAATCTTCAATTTATCTACTTATTGTTGCTAGCGGTTGCCCTGGCGGTATTGACTGCTGGTCGGTTTTATATGATGTCGTGGCTCGGTGAGCGAGTCGTCGCCGACATCCGCCAGCGCGTATTTCAAAACGTCTTGCGCCAGAGCCCTGTTTATTTTGAAACGCTACAGACCGGCGAGGTTCTGTCGCGGCTCACCAGCGATACAACGGTGATTCAAACCTTGGTGGGTTCAAGCATCTCGATCGCCCTGCGCAGCGCACTGATGCTGGTCGGCGGGATGACGATGATGCTCGTGACAAGCGCCTGGCTCGCAAGCGTCATGATTGTGCTCTTGCTGTTGATTGTGCTGCCGCTGTGGGCAATGGGGCGACGCGTACGAAAAATGTCGCGTGCAAGTCAGGACAAGGTTGCGGATACAAGCGCAATCGCCGGAGAGGTTTTAAACGCAGTCACCACCGTGCAAGCGTTTGTACGTGAAGCGTATGAGCAAAAGCGCTTTAATACCGCCGTAGAAGTCGCTTTTAACGAAGCTAAAAAGCGCATCACCGCGCGATCCTTACTCACTGCAATCACGATTACGATGGCTTTTGCTGTGATCGTATTTGTGTTGTGGATTGGTACGCGACAGGTCACTGCGGGTGCGATGTCCTTCGGAGAACTCACGCAGTTTGTGCTTTATGCGGTGTTTATTGCAGGATCAATTGGTGCCTTATCCGAGACCTTTGGAGATTTACAACGCGCCGCAGGGGCCATGGAGCGCTTGGTTGAACTGATGCGTGCTGAACAGCCGCCAGTTGAGGGCAAACAATCTCACCAACCGATCGCCTTGGACGTTAAAGAGGCCATCGTATTAAAAGAGGTCACCTTTACCTATCCATCGCGCCCCGATTTTTTGGCGATGCAACAGGTCTCATTTGTGGTGCCTCAAGGTGCACGCTACGCGTTGGTCGGTACTTCAGGTGCCGGTAAAAGTACATTGTTCTCGCTGTTGTTACGCTTCTACGAACCGAGCTCGGGAAAGATCCAAATTTTTGGTCGAGATGCCAGTGAATGGCCGGTAGGCGACTTACGCAATAGTATCGGTATCGTTTCGCAAGAGCCCGTGATTTTCGCAACCAGTGCAAAAGAAAATATTCGTTACGGCAGGCTTGACGCAAGCGATGAAGAGGTCATCGCGGCTGCACAGACCGCGCACGCTCATGGTTTTATCTCAGCGCTACCCCAAGGGTACGATAGTTTTTTAGGCGAGCGTGGTGTGCGTTTATCGGGAGGTCAAAAACAACGGATCTCTATTGCACGTGCCATCTTAAAAAACCCACCGATTTTGCTGCTTGACGAAGCAACCAGTGCGCTCGATGCAGAGTCTGAACGTGAAGTTCAAATGGCGCTTGATATGGTGTTGCCAGGCAGAACCTCACTCACGATTGCCCACCGCCTTTCGACCGTAATGCGGGCTGATCACATCATCGTGCTTGAGGATGGTGCAGTGATTGAACAGGGCACGCACGAAGCGTTGCTCACGCAAGGCGGGCTTTACGCAAGACTCGCTAAACTTCAATTCACCTAAGCATTGCACCAAAAATGCCAGTGCAGGCTGCAGCCATAACCTAAATATCGTACGCAAATTTCCGGCGCTTATCCAACTCGCGCCTTCGTTGATCTAGAAACCACCAGGTCTCAATTTGATCGCGATCGCACCACCGAAATCGACATCAAAACGCCTAGCGATGGTCACCATTCAAAATAGCTATAGCAAATTTAGAATCTAAATCCTACGCCTAAGGCCACACCAAAAAGGTCAGTATTGGTCGTGATTCCCTGATTCTTTTGCTGAAAATATAAATTCTTTACGCCAAACACCGCATCCCCCCATTCAAAAGCGCGCCCTATCCCCACGAAAGCCATGGTCGTCACCTGCGAACTGCCGCCTCCGCCAACGTCCGCATAAAAGGGAATAAACCAGTCACTATCTGAAATACGAACCCTGCCTTTCAGGCCAACGACCGGATCGGCAATGGTCGTGCTTGTGCTCACGGCCATGTCTCTTGGCGTCTCGCCATTTATGCTGAACTTTGTCTTTGAATCCAATTGAACAACGCGCCCACCTAACAATAACTCTGTGTACAAATCTGAAGACTTCGCAACGGTATACGTCGCAGCTACGGTATAAACAAGTTGAGTCACCGTAGTATCCGCAGCTGCATTTACTCTTGGGCCGACTGGCTTAGACGCTGTATTTCCAAGACTTGCGTAGATAATGTCTGCAATGACACCAAAATCCCCTTTATGTGCTTCTAGCTCAACCATGCCGCCAAAGTTCAGGTGCGAAAGAATATTACCTGCACTGATCGTCGACGAACCAATTTCCGACCCGCCATAATAAACAGAACCACTGACCTTGGTTAACCACAAGTAAGGAGCAACGACAAAGCGCCAGTTATTATCGACTTGGGGTATGGTTTGTATGGTGGAGGATTGTGCCCAAACAGAAACGGAAGAACTCGCACCAATCACCAATAGAAAATAAGCAAAGCGTCTGAGTGAGCCAAGCGTCTTAAATATATTACCGATCGTCGCACAGAAAATAATTGATATCTGCTTGAGACGTGAGGCATTAATACTCATCAGTTGACTGGGATTCATCGCAGTTCCTATCGGTTGGTATTAAATTGAAAATTAAAAAATCGCATCAATGCATGCGTTTGAGCTTTCTATTCAACGTTGCCTGCGATGAATATACGGTTCTATAAAACTGTTTTAAACCTGTGCAAAGATAGTTAAGTCCCGTTTCACCTGATGGGGTTTTTAGAAATCTGTTTTTTGGGCATTCGCCCCAACACAGAGTCAAATAACTGCACTGACGACAATACTTCGGGAGGCTGTCCCGCTTATTCATTCCGAAGCTCTTTTGCCGCTCAGAAAATGCTAAATCACCCTCGTGATCTTTCAGAATATTTCCTAGCCGATATTCTGGATAAACGAAATGATCACAACTATAGAGATCGCCGTTATGTTCAATGGCCAAGGCTTTTCCACAAAATTCAGCACTCACACACTTTTGCGCACCACGACCGGTCAGCTGTGAAATGACATTTTCAAACTGATCAACAAACACACTCCCAACATCATGACTCAGCCAATCGTTCCAAACGCGGGAGAGAAAATAACCCCAATCCTCAGGGTCGACTGAGTAGTCCGTTACTACGGATTCTGAAGTGCCTGGACGAGCACGAGAAGTATTGACAACGGGTAGCAAAGCTTCATCCCAATAGCCAGGCGCAACTTTTTGAAAAGTCTTTGTTTCAATTGCAGGTAAGAATTGAATGACTCGAGGTCTGACCTCGATTTTTAAAAAACGGTACACGTCGATTGGCTTTTTGGCATTCAAGCGGTTGACCACACAAAGCGCATTAAAAATCACACCGTGTTTATGCAAAAGTTGAACCCCGGCCATCACACGATCGAAAGTAGATCCACCATTTTTATTTGAGCGATAGAGATTGTGTATGTCGCGAGGCCCGTCAATAGAAATACCAACTAAAAAACGATGTTGCTTCAAAAAAATGCACCATTCGTCATTGAGTAGCACTCCATTTGTTTGAAGATCATTTTCAATCCGCTGATCAGATTTTTTATACTTTTTTTGTAGCGCGACGACTCGTCGAAAAAAATCTAATCCCATTAGAGTAGGCTCCCCCCCCTGCCAGGTAAACACCACTTCATCCCCAGTTTGGGCCGCAATATATTGTTTGATATGAGCCTCAAGAACGGAGTCATGCATACGAGGCGACTTAGACTGTTGGAGTAGGTCTTCTTTATGGAGATAGAAGCAATACGTGCAGTCAAGGTTGCACTGGGCACCGCTTGGCTTGATCGTCGCGTGAAACCGATAGAAGTCATCTGCGGGCAAGGGCGGTAGACTCAGGACAGGCTCGGTGGCGAGCTCTTGTTTAAGAAAGATCTGCATACCTTAATCCACTAATGATGTCTGCAGCTGGGTATCTTTTATCGCTCTGTCTGCCTCAGACTCGGTCACTTGCTTTACATTTTTCAATGCAACATGAACCTGACGAATCTGACCCGCGAACTTGTTCGGATAAGCAGTGCCATAGTCTTCGACTACAGGCGTTTCACCGTCTTGCCCAACGTCAACCCCCTCATCAGCAGAAAAGACATTGGGCTGAGTTTTCTCAATACGTCCTGCACCGACTTTTTTATCACCAATAAAAAGTGAAATGAACCCCCCCTTGCCAACGCCACCATCGTAGTCAAATTCAAGCCTGATCTTGGATGGCCCTGCAGGCAAGGCTGTATCGCTCGCTACGCTATAACGCTCAATGCCCAAAAAATTATAGGTATAGACGGGTTTAGCGTTCTTCAGGTAAAGACTCCAGCCACCGAAGCGACCCGCCTGAGAAATGATGACGCCCTGAGCTGACAGAACATCAACTGCTTTGGGCATTTCAACATCCGCAGTAATCGTAAAGGATGAGTTCTTTAGATTCAAGAACACGTTTTCCGACATCCCTGTCATCCCTTGATAGACAGTCAAACTGCTACGACCAGCCATGAGATCAGGTCGACCAACTTTTGCCGCATCGAACCGCTCAAACAGGCGATCATCGAGTGGCAGTACAGGATATTTAATGGCTTCACTCAAAAATAAAGACTGCATTTGTTTGAGTTTCTCTGGATTGTTTTGGGCTAGGTCCTGACTTAAGCTGAAATCCTTTCGCGTATCGTAGAGTTCCCACTTATCATTTTCAAACGAGGCGCGAGGCTCTGCTTCCCAAGGTGCCTTATGCACAGTCCCAGCAAGCCATCCATCGTGATAGATTGCACGATTACCAAAAATTTCAAAATATTGTGTTTTATGACGGCTCACCGCCTTGGCATCGTTGAGCGAGTACAACATACTCACTCCTTCAATTGGGGTCTGCTTGACACCATTGACTTCAATCGGCTGCGGTAAACCCGCCGCCTCAAGGATAGTGGGTGCGACATCAATGACGTGGTGCCACTGCGAACGTAGCTCGCCCTGACCCTTGATGCCTCTAGGCCAATGAATTGCTAACGCGTTTCGCGTTCCTCCGTAGCTTGAGGCCACCTGTTTGACCCAGGCGAAGGGTGTGTTGCCAGCAACAGCCCACCCCGATGCATAATGACCGTAAGAGTTTGGTCCACCCAAATCATCGTAGCGCGTGAGCATGTCCTGCACGGACTCCTCAACGCTATTGAAATAGCTCATTTCATTAAAAAGTCCATTCATCCCCCCCTCAGCACTGGCACCGTTGTCGCCGAGCACATAAAAGATCAAAGTATTCTCTAGCTGACCTAGATCCTTGATCGTGTCCACCAGTCGGCCCACTTCATAATCGGTGTACTCTGCAAAGGCTGCAAATACTTCCATCTGACGTGAAAAAAGTTTTTTTTCATCTGAACTGAGTATGTTCCAGTCCTTGATCGCATCCGGTTTTGCGGCAAGCTTGGTATCTGCAGGCACCACGCCTAGTTTGATCTGGTTCGCCAGAGTGACCTCTCGCAATTTATCCCAGCCCGCGTCAAACTTGCCTTTGTACTTGGCGATCCACTCTGGGGGAACTTGATGCGGCGCATGCGTGGCACCAGGTGCAAAATAGAGAAAAAATGGTTTATCCGGTGTGAGCGATTTCTCGAAGCGCACCCACTTGATCGCTTGGTTTGTCATATCAGTCATGAAATGATAATTTGGATCGCGTGGGATTTCAATTTTGGTCATGCCATCATAGACAGCAGGAAACCACTGGTTAGTTTCTCCGCCCATAAACCCGTAGAACTTATCAAAGCCACTCCGAGTCGGCCAGCGATCGGTTGGGCCTGATGGGCTTGTTTCCCAAGCAGCTGTTTCGTGATTTTTACCGAAATGTGCAGTTGAATAACCGTTGTAGCGTAATGTCATCGCTAAGGGCGCAACGCTCTCTGGACGTTTACCTGTCGCACCAGGAAAAGCCGTCGCAGTCTCCATGATGGATGATGTGTTTGTCGTATGGTGATTTCGTCCCGTCAGCAAGGCTGCACGACTGGGTGAACTAAGCGCGGCTGTGTGAAACTGGTTATATCGCAAACCTTGATTAGCAATACGTTCAGCTGTTGGCATATTCGCTGGCCCGCCAAAGGCGCTTGACTGACCAAATCCCATGTCATCAATCAACACAATCAGAACGTTAGGTGCGCCGGCGGGTGCTTTTACAGAAAAAGGTACGGGCGCTGTAGCATGCCTTACATCCAATACAGTACTGTGCGCAAATCGCGGCTCGTGAATCGGAAGCCGAGTGCGATTGATTTCGTGTGCGCAGACGGCCGCCGTAAAAGCAACTCCGTAGGCAACAGTAACAGCTTGATAGATAACTTTGTATTGCATCTTCATGCGTGATCCCTATTTTTTTACAAAAAAATAAAGTTGTGTAAAGAATTAACGACCACTGAGCACGCAACGAAAGAATAAGATAACGGCTTAATGAAAAAGCCACATTGATCAACCAGTAATCCATTTCGACGTTCTGAGGCTCTGAAGCGGCATATCAACAATTATTTACGCAACATTAATTTCATAAGCTCGCGGATCAAAGATAGCAAAGAAGTCTGTTCTAACAAATACCCCTTTAGTTAGGCTGGCACTACTACTACAGGTGTAGTCAATGCTCTCGCTCGTCGGGCTAAAAACGGTTGAAAAATGCGATGACCTAGCTGTCGTCTATTACGACTGTTGCAGCTAATGGAGGTAACAGCACCATTCAACAAGGCTCGCTGTTTGTGTACGCAACAATGTCTGTGCTGCAAAGCTATGTACTTGATGGCATGGCAAGCCTGGGCTTAAGTGCAACCAACTTGTCACGCAACGACCTAACGGGCTACACCGGCGGCTTTAGCAGCAAAGCGGTGATGGGTAACGATGCTCTGGTAAGCGTGGGTATCAGCCGCGCATTCGAGCACAACGAACTGCGCGTGACACCCTACGCACGACTGACCTATCAGTACGTTGGTCAAAATTCGTATAACTAAGGTAGTGGCGCTGCAGCACTGAACCTCGCTCGCTCTAGCGGAAATTCCCGTATCATTTATTGGGATTTGTTTTTTTGATGTGTAAAATTTTTCTTAGATATTACTGTGCGCGTCGTAATTCATCAACGTAGCTTGGCTCAGGGTGTAACGTGTAAGTACTTCCTGCTTTTGCTACCTGACCTGGAACTTCATGCCCCACAATCTGTGGCAACTCCTTAGCAAGTTGTAGTAGCTTGGGTATGTTGATACCCGTGTCGTAGCCCATCGAATCGAGCATATGAATTGCATCTTCACTGGAAACATTGCCACTTGCACCAGGCGCATATGGGCAGCCACCCAAACCGCCCAAAGATCCGTCAAAGCGCACAATGCCAGATTGAACAGCAGCCAAGATGTTTGCTAAGCCCATACCTCTAGTGTTATGAAAGTGCAAAGTTAGTTGCAAACTAGGGAAGCGTTTTTGTAGGGCATCGCACATCTTCCTCACCTGATCTGGATTCGCCATGCCGGTTGTATCGCAAATTGTTAGGCCCCTCACCCCAAGATCTGCAAATCGTTGCAAAAACTCTTCAACAATCACTTGAGAAACTTCACCCTCCATGGGGCAACCAAAACACGTTGAGAGTGAAACGTTAATCGGTGTTCTGCCATTAACGAATTTAATGACCTCGGCTAATCCAGCAAAGCTCTTTTCTCGACCCATTCTGAGATTAGCTAAGTTATGAGTTTCTGAAGTGGACATCACCAAGTTGAATTCATCAGCCTTGGATTCAAAGGCACGTTCAGCGCCACGTAAATTAGGCACTAATACGGTGTATTCAACCCCTGGGACCCTTTTGATTCTGCCCATCACCTCTTCTGCATCTCTGAGCATTGGAATTGACTTTGGCGAAGTGAATGAGGTCACTTCAATTTTGGCAAAGCCGCAGTCACTGAGCTCATCCACCAACTTCACCTTGTCGTCTGTTGGAATAAAGTTAGGCTCAATTTGAAAGCCATCTCTTGTTACAACATCGTTGAAATATATTCTTTTCATAGCATTTTTCTCATTAGTTTTTTGTAAAGGCAATGCCACGTTCTTTTAGGGAGGTAACCTGAAAATCAGACAAACCAATACCTCTTAATATTTCATCCGTGTTCTCACCAATATCTGGGGCAAGAGTTTTAATCGAGCCTGGTGTACGAGAGAGTTTTGGAATAACGCCTGGAACATCTAATTTTGAGCCGTCCTGCATCTGAATCGTTTGGATGTTTTCCCGAGCTTTATAGTGCGGGTCGTTTGCGATATCAGCTACTGTATAAATACGTCCTGCTGGTACAGCAACAGAGTCCAAGGTTTCTAATGCTTTATCAGTGCTTACTGTTTTAGTCCATTCACCAATTGCCTGATCAAGCGCTGCCACACGTTTAACACGCCCATCATTGCCAGCCAATTCTGGATCATTGCCCAAATCATCACGGCCAATCATCGACATGAGTCGTTTAAATATGCTGTCGCCATTGCCTGCAATTAATACATAACCACCATCAGCGCACTGATACGCATTTGAGGGAGCGATACCGGGTAATGCACTACCAGCCGCTTGTCTTACTTCACCAAATGCATTGTATTCAGGGATTAGGCTTTCCATGCAATTAAAGACAGCCTCATAAAGTGCAATATCAATAACCTGTCCTTTGCTGCTGTTATGTCGTTCCTGCAGCGCCAGTAAAACCCCAATCACACCGTGCAATGAAGCCAAGGTATCGCCGATACTGATGCCTACTCGGACTGGCACCCTGCCAGGCTCAGCAGTTAGATGACGTAAACCACCCATTGCTTCTGCAACCACACCAAAGCCGGGCTTATCGCGATATGGTCCTGTTTGTCCGTAACCACTAATACGTAGAACAATTAATTTTGGGTTTAGCTCTAGTAGTTTCTCTGGGTCAAGACCCCACCCTTCTAAGGTTCCAGGGCGGAAGTTTTCAATCAGAATGTCTGCATCTACAATCAATTGGCGCACAATGTCTTGTGCCTCAGATTTCTTTAAATCTAATGAGAGAGATTTTTTATTTCGAGATTGAACTTGCCACCAAACTGAAGTTCCATCTTTGAGTAGTCTCCACTTACGCAATGCGTCGCCGACTTTGGGTGGCTCGATCTTAATGACATCCGCCCCAAAGTCTGCCAACGTTTTGGCTGCAAATGGGCCAGCAATGAGCTGCCCCATCTCGACTACTTTTATGTTTGCTAATGGCTCCATGCGATCCTCTGAGTATTCTTTTAAGCAAAGTTACGCCCCTTCATTAGTCTTGAAAATTGCTATTTTGAGACGACTCCTTCTCGTTTTGCGAAGGTATGGGTAGAATTAACTCATGAACACACAGCTAAACCCAGCCAGAGTGGATTTTGTGACCCTCAAATTGTTCTGCGCCATCGTGCAATCCGGGAGCATTACAAAGGGTGCGGGCGCATGCAACCTAGCCCTATCAGCAGCTAGCAGGCGAATTTCTGACTTTGAGGAAACAGTAGGTGTCCTATTATTGGATCGCTCTGTTAAAGGGGTTACCGTGACCCCGGCTGGTCATACCGTCATGCAGCACGCCTTAAGATTATTTCAAGGGTTTGAGCAATTAAGCAATGAATTAGGTGAATACTCCAAAGGAGTGAAGGGACACGTCAGGCTTTGGGCAAATATGTCTGCCTTAACTGAATTTCTACCTTCAGCGCTAGCAAGCTTTTTAAAAAAGCACCCCGAGATACAGGTTGAGGTGGAGGAGCAATTGACTGGCGATATCGTCAAAGCCCTGATGGATGGAATTGCAGATATTGGAGTATTTGCTGAGGGACCCGTCACATCTGGGTTAGATACCCAAGTCATAGGCAGAGATCAGCTTGTCATTGCCTGCAGCAAAGAGCATCAATTAAGCAAAAGAAAAGTTATTTCTTTTGCAGATTGTCTTCAGTATGATTTTGTGGGGTTAAATAGAGGCAGCTCACTACTTGAACTCACCTCTCGAAGCGCGGAGAAGCTTGGTAAGCGGATGAGGCTTAGGATCCAGGTTAGAAGCTTCGATGCAATGTGCCAGATGATCGCTGTGAATCTTGGTATCGGAGTCTTGCCCTACCAAGCCTGTGCAGCTCAGGTTGAGGCTATGAACCTTAAAGTCGTCCCGCTAGATGATTCTTGGGCAAAACGAAATCTTCTACTTGCAATGAAATCAAATACGAAACAACTACCTGCTGCAACATTACTTAGCCAGCATCTTTTCGAAGTAACCAATAAATAATTCAAGAATATCCAGTTTCCTAATTAAACATTAGGGCCGGGTGAATAGGGCAACAGATCTCGCTTGAGAGGTCGCTTATTGGCCGATAGCGGACCATCGGCACCTAAAGAAAAACCACCCCGTAGGATGGCTTTGGTAACGATTTTGGTAATAAGCCTGTTGTATTGCCACAAACCTTTGTAATACCTATTGACTTGGCGGGGCAGCCCTGACTACATCACAAACCGCCTGAGGTGCTGAAATCTCAGGTTTTTTGCTTTTGGTCTGCGGGAGGGAGACTAACCAATGACTGAAGTCACTCGCGTGATGTACAAATCTTGCAGCCAGTCCGATCCACGAATCTATATGGATCAGTCGAGCAAGGATTTGACTGTCGCAAGGGGCAGCAAGAGAAAAAGTGGTTGTTCTGGGATCGCGATGAACCCGTGGTGAGCGTAAAACCCGGCGGCAGACACGTCTTTGGCATCAACGACTAGCGCATATGCTGCGATCTCTGCCGTGGCCGCACGCCTGAGGGCATCGGCTAATCATGCGGCTCCGAGGCCCTTGCCCTTGAAGGAATCGCTCACGGCCAGACGCCCCATGCGCACTGCCGGCACGCTGGGGTAGCGAGGTAGTTTTTTCGCAAGCGTCTCGGGTAGGTCCGATAACAAAATACTCGCCGAGGCCAGCGCGTAATAGCCCGCGATCTGTCCCACATTGTCGTTTGCCACGAAACAAGCAGACACTCGGCGTTTAATATCCTGACTAACCTGAGTACGAAAGTACCGATCCAGTGGTTCAGTGCCGCACATAAACTTCGCGCGATCAGCAGTGAGATTTAGCGCAGAAACAAAAAATTTAGGTACCTTCGTGCTTACAGTCACACGTGACTTCACGCAGCAAGAAGCTTGTTGGCCTTGGCAAAGGCGCGCTTGAGTGCTGCATTAGGCTTGGCAGGTGCGATCAAAGCGTTTGCAAACGCCTCTTGGTCGAGCACTGACAGGCGCACGCTGTCGGCGCGTTCTATTGTTTGCGAGGCCGCTATTTGAAGGGCATGGATCACAAAATCGGTCATCGTACGACCTTGAATTTCTGCAGCACGCTTGACCATCAGATGCAGGTCAGGACTGATCCGAGCCTCCAGTCGAGCAGACTGAAGCCTCAGCGTACGGGGTAAGGCAAGGGATTTGGCAGTCATGGCAAGCTCCTCAATAATCTTGGTATTGTTCGGCAAATTGCCGGTAAGATGCTTAAGCCACCCATTGCGCTCTGGTCTCGGCAGCAAAATCTGCATAACAACGCGGCCTCCGGCCAAGTCGCTCAGCCATCTTGCCCACATCCGCAGCGGTCGCAGCCATGCCATCTGAGCAAAAACGATCAAGCATCAGACGCATGTCCATCGCCATCCAACTTGGAGCGTGCTGGGCCAGTCGCGCTTCAAATGGTGCAGTGTCACTACCCGTGTAGTTGACCTGCTTGTTCAGCACCGCTGCCCAAATCTTGGCGATACCGGATCCGGTGAGTGCATCTGGACCTACAAGGTTGATGATCTCATTAGGCAGCGCTTGAGAGGCACGCTCACGTTTCAACACAGCCTGCGCTGCGATTTCGGCAATGTCGCGCACGTCGACCATAGAGACGCCTTTATCACCAATCGGAAAGGGGTACAGGCCCGGCCCCATCAAGGCGTCCTTGAAAAACATGGCATCGTTTTGCATAAAACAGTTGGGTCGCAAGATAGTGGCGGAGATGCCCATCTGCGAAATCATGCGCTCAACGGCGTGCTTCGAGGTGAAGTGAGGGACATTTGAGAAAGCCGCGCCATTGAAAACGGATAAGTAAACAACGCGCTCGATGCCAGCCTGACGAGCCAGATTGAGTGTCAATACCGCCTCCGTCAGCTCTTGAGTAGACACAGAATTGAGCAGAAAGAGCGTGCTCACCCCTTGAAGGGCTTTGCGCATGGACTCCACATCCAACATGTCACCTGATACTGCGGTAACTCCACTCGGAAATTTAGCCTTGCTCGGGTCGCGTGTAAGGGCGTTCACCGCCACATGTTGGTCCGCAAGTTGTTGGACCAGCAACGAGCCAATGGTTCCGGTCGCGCCTGTGATGAGAATGGTCATGTCGATTTCCTTTTTTGATGTCGAGTCCGAGAGAACACCGAGCCACTGATAGGATGATAAGGTGGCAAAATCAAAACGAAACACCTAAAATTAAGACAGTCCGTCCCAAATATGGAACATCATGAACCTTGACGATTTGTCAGACTTTCTATTAGTTGCATTGCATAAAGGGTTCGCGCAAGCAAGCCGTAAAAGCGGACGACCAAAGGCAAGCCTGTCACGCAAAGTGATGGCGTTGGAGTCAGCCTTGGGCGTCAGACTGTTCGAACGTGGCGCAAAGACGATTAGGTTGACAGAAGAAGGCGCTTCGCTATTTGAACGAACCAGCGGTCCTTTTAGAGAGATTACTGAAGCTGGTGAAGTGTTGCGCGATGGGCATACAAAGCCTCACGGTTTGTTGCGAATCAATGCGCCTACTCTGCTGGGTCAGTTGTTAATGGGTCGCATTGCCGCGCAATTCACAATGGCCTATCCCGACGTCAAACTGTCCATCACGCTTGAAGATCGTCAGGTGGATCTAGTCAGTGAAGGCTATGACCTCGTCATTCGGGTCAATCCAGAGCCAAACTCTGAACTCGTTGGTCGCTGCTTTGTAAAAGATCAAGTTCACATCGTCTCAACGCCTGAGCTAAAAAAACGATATGCCCGTGCGGGCCAAAAATTACAAAGTCCGCTGCCCGTCATTGTTCGAGCATCTCAGCGAAGTGCTAGAAGTTGGCGAATATTAGGACCGACGGCCAAAGAGATACCGACTCAAACGGTCTTGCAACTTCCACTTTTAGTGATGATTCGTGACGCCGCACTAACGGGGCTTGGTGCTGCAAAACTACCGAATCTTGTTGTCGCTGATGACTTGAAGACTGGTCGCCTCGTTTCATGGGGCGCGGCGACCGATCAACCTTCAGAATTGTGGGTGCTTCACACGTCAAGGCGCCTGCCGAGTGCGAAGGTCAAGGCCTTCATGAGTTTTCTAGAAACTGAGTTTGACAAAGCTACTGCTTGGTCTATCAAAAAAACGTAAAACTCAACGCAATCGGTACGGCTCAAATTCAGTTTTACCCCATCCAACTTGATGGACGATTTCTCTCATTGCTTGCTCACTGAGAAAAAATGCCCGGCCAACCGGTATGAACCTGTATGAGAACACTGCATACAGGCATCAAGGAGCAAGTATATGGCCACTAACTACAACTCACCTTCTGACCCACGGGCTGAAAAAAACAGGTGACGTGCTGGACGCCCTGTCCAGTGGTATCGCCAAAACCGCAGCCAGCGAATCCACGCCCGCGCACCAACTCTTGGTTCAAGAGGTTCCGTCCGAACCTGCCCGCCAGCTCCTGACCGAAAAAATGCTCGCCGATCGGTGGATGTGTTCAGTTGCATGCCTTCAGCGCTGGCGCACCGTCGGGGCGGGGCCGCAGTACCCGAAGATCGTGGGGAAGGTCTTGTACCGGCTCAAAGACATTGAGGCCTATGAAGAAGCCTGTCTGATCCGGAAAGTGTTCTAGGAGCGCACCCAAGGATTCCCCGAACGGGTTGGAAATTGTTCGAGCGACTTGGAACCTGTTCGAAATAGTTATGGCGGAGAGGGTGGGATTCGAACCCACGGTGGATTTGCACCCACGCCTGATTTCGAGTCAGGTACATTCGACCAC
>JBIIWK010000146.1:0-8271 GCA_044338955.1 Burkholderiaceae bacterium | reverse complement strand
TTGGTTGATCACCGTGCTGCTCGTCGCACCAAAGGTCAGCGTATAACCGTCAGGCGCTGCATCTTTACCCGCCAGCATGCCTGGTATCGCATTGCCGCCGCCTCGATTCTCGACAAAAACCGGTTGACCCCAACGCTGCGCCAGCCGTTCGGCAAGCAGACGCCCGATGATGTCAGTCGCTTGGCCCGCCGGAAACGGAATAATAATGCGGACGGCTTTGTTTGGATACGCCGTGCTGCGGTCTTGTGCACTCACGCTGGCAGGCACGGAAAGGGCGGCTAGCACCACCCCCAACATTAAATGTGAGTTAAAAAATTTCATCTTGTCTCCCCGATGATTGCAAGCCAAAATGTTTAAATCACTCTGGCTTGCTGTTAGCGTCTTTCACTATTATTGTGAATTGAACAATCTCTGTAAATTATTCTGATTTGCTATTGCTGCCTTTCACAATTTTTGTGAGTTGAGCAATCTCTATCCATTACTCTGGCTTGATATTGCTATCTTTCACGATTTTTGTGAATTGAGCAATCTCTGTTTTTACTAAAGCATCAAGTTGTGCAGGGGTGCCAGTTCTGACGATGCCGGCCTGTGAGGTGATGCGGTCTCGCACGTCGGGGGATTTAACAGCCTCCATTGTTGCCTTATAAAGAATGTCTACAATGGCATCAGGTGTTTGACGCGGTACAAACATTGCAATCCAGGTATCCATGTCGTAGCCCGGAAATCCACTTTCAGCAATGGTCGGTACGTTTGGCAATAACGGGCTGCGCTCTTTAGAGGTCACAGCAATGGGGTGCAGTTTTCCGGCTTTGACATTAGGTAACAGACCACTGAGGGTCGATAAAATATAAGGCACGTGATTGCCTACGACATCAGCAATGGCTGGGCCTGCGCCACGATAAGGTACGTGAGTCAGTTGGGCTTTTGCTAGAAACTCTAAATAGGCTGCAGCAAAATGCCCAGGCGAGCCAACACCGCCGCTTGCATAGGTTTTGAGTCGGCCATCGGTACCTTTAGCTTGTGCTAAAAATTCTTGCAAAGTTTTAGCAGGGGCGCTTGGATTAGAGGCAAAGAGTTGGGTGAGCGACCCAATTAACGCGACGCCTCGCAAGTCTTTTTCAGTGTCGAACGGTAAGTTTGCGTACAGCGCTTGGTTAATGGCGTGGTTGTTTAAGGTGAAGCTGATGGTGTAGCCATCAGGCGCCGATTTCGCAACGAAATCCGTGGATAAGGTTCCGCCAGCACCTGCTTTGTTTTCAACCACAACCGTTTGTTTAAGAATTTCTGACAGTTTGGTGTTCAACGCTCTGGCGATTGCATCGGTACCCCCGCCTGGGGCAAAGCCTACGATTAATTTGATGGGCCCTTTACTCGGAAAGTCTTGAGCCTGAACAGCACCCGTTGTGAGCCCGATTAATGTTGCTGCAGCAGTTGTTACGATTATTTTTTTATGCATGATGCTTGTCTCCTGGTAAGTATGTTGATCTGTCTAACGTGCCATATCTGTTGGCCGTTTTAGCCAATATAGTCTCTTGAATCCGCGATATTTGTTGGCTTTTTAGCCACTATAGTTCCTTCAAGCTGGCATATTCATTTGCCTTTTTACTACTATAGCCCCCTAAACTTAGGTAAGCGTTTTTCTGCAAAAGCTTGTTCAGCTTCTTTATGATCGGCGGTAAACCAAAGCTCGGCAAAGGCGCGACGCGACTGCGCTTTGATATCGCCCAAGCTTTGTGTCACAGCGTTGAGCTCTGCCTTGATGGCAGCAATCGACAGTGGCGCCGTACCGCTAAACGTCTGGGCTAACTCAAGCGCTACGCGTAAGCTCTCGCCTGCTGGAGCAACAGTCGTGGCTAAACCAATTGCCAAGGCTTGCTCGGCATCGATCCGCCTGCCATCAAATAATAATTTTGCTGCGGCTGCTCGCCCAACTAAGGGCACGAGTCGCGAAATGCCGTTCCAGCCCGGTAGTATGCCCAGCCGAGATTGTGGAAACCCAATCTGCGCCCCTTGTTCAATCACTCGAAAATCGCAGGCGAGCGAAAGTTCAGCACCACCACCAATGGCGTACCCGTTGATCGCAGCGATCACAGGGCAGGGCAGTTGTTCAAGCGCGTCGAGTAAAGCGCGAATGGTGTCGAAGACTTCGTTTAAGGCGGCTTCAGTCTCAATTGTTGCGTAGGCTTTAACATCGCCACCCGTGCAAAAGAACTTGTCGCCGCTGCCGGTCAAAATCACAGCACGTAAGCTTGAATCTTTGCGGCAAGTTTCAATTAACGCGGCAAGACTTTGCGCCACCGCCAGATTGATCGCGTTACCGTCCTGCGGCCGATTCAGGCGCAGGATCAGGCAATCGTCTTGCCTTTCAGTGAGGACAAGTGCCTCAGACATCACGTTGAACCAGATGCATCAAAATCCCACCAGTCGATTTGGGATGCGGAAACCCGATCAATGCACGACGCGAGCCAGGCCGGCCAACTTGATCGATCATCTGAAAGCCTGCCTTTGACATTTTTTGCAAGGTGCCATTGATATCGCTGGCCTTGATGGCGATGTGATGCAAGCCACGACCGCGCGACTGAACAAAACGCGTGATTGCGCCTTGGTCTTGTTTCGTTGAGCCTGATTGGCCATGTTCGATGTGTGCCCCTTGGCTCGGATCAAAGTTTGCCAAGAACTCAAGTTCCAGATCGCCAATCGTAATAAAGGTGACGCGTAAGCCGCCGATGGGCTTCGGTGGTTGTGTGTGATAGACCACGCCATATTTATCTGAGGTAAAACTTTCAACCGAGATGTTGACCTCCATGTCGGTTTGCCGACTTTCAACTGCAAAGCCAAGCTTGTTTGCAAAGACGCGCTCGTCTTCGGCAACATCAGTGCTCGCGATACCAAGATGATCGATGCGTTCAATGGCGCCACTCATATGGGCGGGAAGCGCCAGTGGTTCGGTCAGGCGCACACGTACTCCACAGGTTTGCGCGGGGTCGATAGCAAAACTACGGCGTCCGTCTAAGCCGATAGCGGGGGTGGGCTTCAAAGCAAAATTTTTGACTGCAGCCTCAGGATCTTGCAGGCCAAAGGCAATGTGATGCACACCTGGCTTTAGGTCACCATCAATCAACGAATGGCCAAGCGGCACCACGGCCAACGCGCTTTGACCAATGCTAAACAAAGACACCTTACCTTCAGGCGTATTGAAATCGGTGCGTGGCAGTTCGAAGTATTTTTCGTAGATCGAACAGGTCGTTTCAGGGTCGTTTGAGGCAACGGCGACATAGGTAATTTGTGAGGCAAGCATGCTGCGATCCTTAATGTGTGCTTTGAATGATTTTTTCTGCAATGAGGGTATTGATATCAGCCTCTGACAGCCCGTATTCTTGAAGCACCTCGCGTGAATCCGCGCCGAGTTCGGGTGGTGCAGTGCGAACGGTTTTGCCGCCAAAGCCTTCCATTTTTAAAGGATTGCCAACGAGCTTGAGTTTGCCGAGCTTGGGGTGATCGACTTCTTCAACTAGTCCTGTTTCAACGATGTGCGGGTCTTTAAAGACTTGATCTAACGTCAAAATCGGGCCGGCTGGGATACTCAACTTCACGAGTTCGAGTGTCCATTCCATTTTTTTACGTGTCGCAAATATTTTGTTCAGGCGCTCTTTGACTTGCTCGCGATGTTTGCAGCGATTCGCGTTATCTTTGAAGTCAGGATGCGTGATCCAGTCTTCAATGCCTATTAATTGACAAAGCTTGACCCACATATCCTCGGTGGCCGCCGCCATATTGAACGGGCCGTCGCTGGCTTCAAACATGCCATAGGGGCAGATGACTGGGTGATCGTTACCTGCGACGCCGGGGGTGTCGCCCAAGCTCAATTGACGCTGACCTTGTACGGTAAGTAAGCCGATCAAGCCTGCAAGTAATGAGGTTTCAACGAGTTGACCACGGCCAGTTGCCTGGCGCTGAATGATGGCTGCCTGGATGCCCATGGTGGCCCACATGCCACCCACCACGTCGCCGATCGGGATCCCCACGCGCGTGGGGCCCGTTGCGGCCTGGCCCGTTAGGCTCATCAGACCTGACATGCCTTGTGCGATTTGATCCATACCTGGCCAGCTGCCGTAAGGCCCGGTGTTACCAAAGCCGGTAATCGAGGCATAGATCAAACGTGGATTCATCGCAGAAAGTGCTGCGTAATCCATCTTCATGTCAGCCATCACACCAGGCTTGAAGTTCTCGATAATGATGTCGGCCTGTTTAGCCATGGTGCGAATCAGTTCAAGCCCTTTGGGCTGCCGAAAATCAACCGCCAAACTGCGCTTGTTGCGATGAATGCTTAAGTAATAGACGCTGATGCCGTCTTGAAACGGGCCCCAGCCTCGAACCATCTCGCCGTTTGGCGTGGGTTCGATTTTGATGACATCGGCGCCTAGGTCGGCCAAAATCATTGCGCTAAAGGGCCCAGCCAAGGCGCGCGTTAAGTCAAGAACCTTCAGCCCGGCAAGTGGTAACGCTTTGTTGTTTTGTGTGTTTGTCATAAAAGTGGCGCTTTGTTTTTTAAGAATGTGCGTTTTTTTGTGTATGTACTGTGTGGTTGTGTGTTGTCTATTTATATGCTGGCTTTCTATTTGTTTGTGTGCTGTCTAATTGATAGCTGCTTTTTTTTGGGATATTTTTTGGCGATGCTCTTCAAATCGGTTCACTAGTGCGGTGATATGCGCTGAAGCCTGCGCCGAGGCGGTGTCTGAATCGCCTGCCCGAATCGCAGCAACAATTTGTTCGTGCTCTTTGATTGACTGTTTGGGTGATCCAGGCAGCTGAGCCATCACAGATTGATAACGTCGTATGTTCAGACGAATCTGATCGTAAAGTTTTTTCAGTAATCGGTTACCACACTGTGCGACCAGCGTGTCATGAAACCGCTCGGCCAACGCTAGATAATCCTGCGTAGCAGATTGCTTGAGCGCAAGCTTCATCTGACCGATCATTGCATCGAGTTCTGCAAGCGTGGCGAGTGGGCGTGTCGTCGCCAAAATCGCTGCGGCGTGTGCTTCAAACATGGCCCGCACTTCAAAAAGTTCGAGTAATTCAGCATCTGAGCATTGGCACACGCGCACCCCGCGATGAGGCTCAATGGTGACAAGCCCCTCGCCAGCGAGTACACGAAACGCTTCTCGCAGCGGAACCCGACTGACGCCCAAACGGGTGGCGATTTCTTCTTCGGCCAGCTTTGTGCCGGCGGCTAAGGTGCCGTCAAGGATTGAGTCGCGCAACGATTCAGCGATTTGGTCAGACAATAGGGTCGAAATAAGCATAGGGATTTTTAGTTATTTTTGTATTAATTTATTTTTGTATAAATCTTATACGAAGTGATTCTAGGCAATTGCTTGTCGTTTGGCAAGGTTGTTGGGTATGTGTCAGTGCGACGATGCTTTGAAGCGTTAGCGATGCTTTGAACCACTAAATAAGCACAAAGGGCTCCGTTAGCGTTGATTTTTTTATTAACGAACATCTTTGTATGCAAACCTAACTTTAAGTTAGTTAATTCGTTATGGCATCGTGCAAAGCTAATTTTAAGTTAGTTAATTCGTGGTTGCATCGTTCAAAGCTAATTTTAAGTTGGCGAATTTGTTGTTGCAGCATTCAAACCTAATTTGAAGTTAGTGAATTCGTTGTTGTATGACTAATACACACAGTAGGGTCATTGCAGTAAATGTGTTGTCTGGCTTATTGCACTGGGTGTACTTTAAGTCTGCGATATTTTTCGCTATGAAGAAAATTTAATCGAAAGGGACATCATGAAATTAAATTCAATCTGGTCTCGGGGGAAAGCCGCCCTGAGTAGTAGTGTGTTGTTAGCGTTGTCGAGCACCCCGGCTTGGGCCTCTTCATCAGTGCTCAAGCAAGATGACTTTGTCGGTATTTCTTTCTGGCTCATCTCGATGGCGTTGATCGCGTCAACTGCGTTTTTCTTTTTAGAAAGAGACCGTGTCTCTGCTAAATGGAAAACCTCACTGACCGTGTCTGGCTTAGTGACTTTAATCGCCGCAGTGCATTACTTTTACATGCGCGACGTTTGGGTTGCAACGGGCTCAACACCAACGGTCTTTCGCTACATTGATTGGCTGATTACAGTGCCGTTGTTAATGATCGAGTTCTATCTGATTTTGGCCGCGATCGCCAAGGTACCAGGCGGTGTGTTCTGGCGTTTGATGATCGGTACTCTGGTCATGTTAGTTGGCGGTTATGTTGGCGAAGCAGGTTATGCACCTGTCTGGCCAGCGTTCATCATTGGCATGATCGGTTGGTTCTACATTCTGTATGAAATCTTCGCCGGCGAAGCCAGCAAGATTAATGCAGCAAGTGCTCCACCATCAGTGCAATCTGCATTCAGCTTAATGCGTTGGATCGTGACCATTGGTTGGGCAATTTACCCAATCGGTTATTTCTTCGGTTACTTGACCGGTAGCAGCCCTGCCGACAGCGCAGCAGCTCTGAACATCATCTATAACTTAGCTGATGTTTTGAACAAGATTGCCTTCGGTCTGATCATCTGGAAAGTTGCAGTCACAGAATCAGAAGCGTCAAAGCATTAAGATTTTTCTGTTTGTTTGAAGAAAATTCCCGGCTCCGGCCGGGGATTTTTTAAAAAAATATATAAAAAGTGTGATGGAGCTCGAATGGGGATGGGTACGGCTCTTTCAGCAAATCAGATAGACCCGCGTTATTTGGTTAGCGAACCAACGGTTTTGCTCAAGCAAGTCGAAATGTGCATGCGCGCCTCGTTGCAAAGCGCTCCGCAAACATCCGTTTCAAACTCGACCAGAATCCAAGAGGCTGTATTGCACCATTTGCAGTCAGGAGGGCAGCGCCTGCGTGCACGGCTAGCCCTCAGCGCTGGCAAAGCGGTAGGCTTAAAAGAAGACGACTGCATCATCGTTGCGACTGTCGTTGAGCTTTTACACAATGCGTCTTTAATACATGATGACCTTCAAGACCGGGATGAGTTTCGCCGGGGACACCAAGCAGTTTGGAGTAAGTTTGGAAGTGATATCGCCATTTGTTGTGGCGATCTTTTTTTATCTGCGTCTTATGCCGCGCTGGCAAATGTTAGCAAAGCAGGTGCCCTGGCAAAAATGTACCAGGCGATGCACCATCGTTCGAGTGAAGCGATTTTTGGCCAGTGCGCCGATTTATCGATTACGCCTGAGCAGATGCATCTAGAGACTTACTTGGCGATCGTTAGAGCAAAATCGGGCGCTTTATTGAGTCTACCCTTAGAGCTTGTATTTTTGCTCAGTGGTCAGAACAGTGCCATCCTTTGTACCGAACAAGCCTGCAAGGACTTTGCTGTTGGCTTTCAAATCTATGATGATCTGCTCGATATCGATGTGGATCAGCGTCAAACAAACGGGTCTGGCAAAGACCGCGATGCGTTGAACATTGTGTCAGTGTTCGAGTTGATGGACGAAGGCCTCGATACTGCCTTCGATTCAAAGCGTTTGGCCAAAGACCTGGCGACCGAATACCTGCTCAGGGCCGAAGCGGCTCTGACTCAATTACCTGTTCAGTCTGGCGCAATGTTGAGTGAATGCTCGCAAAATATTCGCGGGTTGCTGAATCAGTTGTCTTATTAACGAGCTCAATCTATGCATGCTTTGATCATCGGCGGCGGATTTGGAGGCATCGCTAGCGCTTTGCGCTTCAAAGCGAAGGGCTATGACGTCACCTTGATTGATCGTTGCCCACAGCTCGGTGGGCGTGCCCAAGCCTTTGAGCGTAATGGTTATCGGCATGACGCCGGGCCCACAGTGATTACCGCTTCATTTTTGTTTGAAGAGCTGTTCGCGTTATTTGGTGAAACCTTAGCGGATCACGTGACCCTTGTGCCGCTTAAACCTTGGTACCGCTTCTATTTTGCAGACGGTGATCACTTTGATTACGGCGGAACCCTCGAAGACACGTTGGCTGAAATTCGACGCATCGAGCCCGCTGATTGTGACCGGTACCTGCAGTTGCTTGCACACTCGAAACGAATCTTTAAGGTTGGTTTCAGTGAGTTGTCGGCACAACCCTTTAGTAGTTTCTGGTTTATGGTGAAGCAGATACCAAGACTCATTGGGCTGCAAAGCTATAAAACGGTTTGGCAATTGGTATCTCACTATCTTAAAAACGACAAGCTACGACAAGCTTTCTCAATTCAGCCGTTGTTGGTGGGTGGCAATCCCTTTGATACCACCAGCATTTACTGTTTGATCCACTATCTTGAACGCGCCTATG
>JBIIWK010000145.1:0-8295 GCA_044338955.1 Burkholderiaceae bacterium | reverse complement strand
CCCTCGTCTTAGAAGGCGAGCAGTTTTTAACCGAGATGCTGCCAGATGGCACGACAAAAAAAATCCATCGAAACAAAGGTGACTATGCCTTGGCTGCAGCTGATGCACTACCGCATGACGAGCATGGCGGTCCAGACGGAGGAACCATCATGCTTTCGATGACCGCAGTCGACGGCCTGTTATTCGAATACTTTGATGAAAACATGGCCAATGGCTGGGCACTTTCTATCGAAGAGTACGTCGACAACTGGAACAAGGGCGTGATTCACGCAAGTGCCCCTTCGAAAGCGTTATCAACACATCGTTAAGCAGAAAGCTCGACCGTATTGCCAATATCAGATACGGTCGCGCGCTGCACATCGCGCTTCCAGCGCCAATCATCAAAATCTGTACCCCGATGCATGGTGCAACGGTTATCCCACATCACCAAATCATTCACACGCCAACGGTGGGACAGCACAAATTGCGGCTGTGTTGCGTGCTCAGTGAGCTCTTGAAATAACTTTTCACTATCTTCATCAGACATACCGATCACTCGCATCGCATGCGAGGCAAGATACAAATTGCGTCGCCCTGTTTCAGGAATTGTCCGCACCATCACCTGCTTGGCCGGCGGCAACGAAGCGCGTTCTTTTTCTGTAAAGTCAGTAAACCCAAGTTTTGCGCGCGAATGAAAAATCGAGTGCTCAACGATCATCTTGTCGAGCTTGGTTTTAGTCGAAGACGGCAAAGCATCGTAAGCCGCACGCATATCTGCAAATTCGGTACGCCCACCAACAGGTGCGATCGAACGCCCGTACAACAACGATGTTAACGCGGGCAAATGCCTAAAAATACTATCCGTATGCCAAAGGCGGTTTGCAAGACCAGACATCCGCTTACGGCTGTTCACGGCAAGGATTTCGTTTTCATCACCTAAATTTGAAACATCCGCAATGCGTGTATCGATTCGGTATTTCTTAACCTCATCGGCATAGGTGTTGATATTTTGCTCCATCGGACCAAACACTTCTGCAAATGCAATGTGTTGGGCGGAAGTCAATTCTTGCCCCGGAAACACTAGCACGCTGTATTTGAAAAACGCGGCTTTTATCGCGGCACGATCTTCATCGGATAACGGCAAACTCAAATCTACGTCGCCGATTTCAGCCATGAAGTCAGCTTTAACTGGATACAAAGTGATGGCCATACGCGGCTCCGTGTGTAAACGACAAGAACTTATCTTTGTTCACCCTGACTGGCAAGGCTTAGCTCGAACTTTGACCCACTTGAGACAGCAGTAGGGTCACACTAATCAGCGACTACACCCGTCTGGTCAATCACTTTTTTCCACTTGGCCAAATCTTCTTTGATTGCCGCAGCGAATTCTGCTGGCGTGCTCGTCATCATGTCACCATTCTGCGACTCAGCCCAAGCCTGCAGCGCGGGGTCTTTTGTGACGACAGTCAACTCTTTGTTTAGTCTCTGAATGATCGCGGAGTCTGTTCCCTTGGGCACCATCACACCAAACCATGTGTAAGTATCAAAGCCCTTGACGCCCAACTCAGAAAACGTTGGGATATTTGGCGCTTGCTTTGAACGCGTTGTACCTGAAATTGCCAAGGCAATGAGTTTTCCGGCATTGATGTGCGGGATTGCCGTGTCACTGAACATCACCTGAAGCTGCCCGCCCAACAAATCAGCCATGGCGGGCGCCGTGCCTTTGTACGGGACGTGCGTCATTTTGATACCGTGATCTGCATCGAAAAGCTCACCTGCCAGATGGCTGACACCACCTGTGCCGCTCGAGCCATAGTTCAATACGCCAGGCTTAGCTTTGGCTAGCGCGATCAATTCAGGGATTGATTTGATCGCTAGCCCCGGCGTGACGACCAAAATCGCCCGACTGCCACCGATCAAGGCCACTGGTTCAAGATCTTTTAAAGGATCAAAGGGCAAGGACTTATAGACGAGCGTGTTGATCGTAACCGTTGCGTTATTGCCAACGTAGAGGGTGTACCCGTCGGGCGCTGCCTTGGCGGCCCGAGCGGCACCAATATTGCCACCACCGCCCGAAATGTTTTGAACAATGACTTGTTGATTCAACCTTTCGCCCAAAGGTTTGGCAATCGCGCGAGCTAGTGAGTCAGTAAACCCGCCCGGTGGGTAGGCGACGATCATCTGTATCGGCCGATCTGGCCATGCTGCGTGTGCGCAGCCAATAAAAGCTGTTGCAATCACTAACCAAAGTTTGATGAATGTATTTTGCATTTCGTCTCGTCTTTTTTAGCTTTTTAACGACTAGGAAAATTCACCATCGGAGCGATTGGCACACCTTTCGTCTGCTTGACCAAAAGCGTACCACACGGTCAACTTTCTCAGCTTGGGCGCAAACTATTTCAAGGCAACCCTCAGAAGGGGCTACAAAAATTATTGCATCGCAGCAGGACGTTTCAAAGGTCTATTTTTTTTAAGTCGTACACTCTGTTTATCGCCTTCAACACTGATTTCTTGTGAAACACCTCTTACTTGCCCTCGGGGCAATGTTTTTTCAGCAGACCTTTATCGCGCTTGGGCGAGCCTTACCCGCGGTGCTCGCCCCCGCCATGATTGCGCACCTGATGCTGGATTCTGCCTGGATCGGGGTGTATTTCTCAATCGGCGCGATCGCATCGTTGGCGACTCAATTGGGGTGCGGCAGCTTCATCATTCGCTATGGCGCCTTGCGCATGAGTCAAGTCGCTTTAGTGATGTTGGCGCTCGGGATGGCGCTGGCGACACTTGATTCTCCCTTGATGCTTGTGCTCTCGGCCTTGATTGGTGGCGGCGGGGCCGCCGTTTCTACACCGGCAAGCTCGCACCTGCTTGGGCGCGTGTCGCCCCCTCGCTACATGCCTTTGATTTTTTCGCTTAAACAAACGGCAGTGCCTGCCGGGCTTTTACTTGCTGGCTTACTAGGGCCTCAACTCACCGAGGCCTTTAACTGGCACTACACCATGCTCTTTGCAGCGCTCGCTTGCCTTGTTTTTACTTTGATGCTGCAACCCTTGCGTAAACTCTTCGACGATGATCGCATCGCAACACGCACCTTTCATTTGTCAGATTTTTCTACCACACTGAAATCAGTCATTGGTACCAAAACGCTGCGCAACCTTGCCTTCACTTGCTTTGCGTTTAACGCGGTACAAACCATTTTTACTGTCTATTTTGTCGTGTATCTAACCACTCTAGGCTACACGCTCGTCGCGGCGGGATTTGTCTTTTCGATCGCAGTCGCGATTGCGGTACCAGGCCGTATTATCTGGGGATTGCTTGGTAGTGGCTATATTCAACCTAGACTCGTTATGGCAGGCTTAGCCTTTGGGATGGGCGCTAGCATGATTGCGCTCAGTCTCTGTAGCGCCGGTTGGCCAACGATTTTGGTGGGCACGATTGCCGCGATCATTAGCGCCACGGCTCTGTCATGGCACGGCGTCTTACTCGCTGAAACTGCCAATGCAGCGCCTGAGGGCCAACGCGGTGCGGTGACCGGTGGCGTGTTGTCGTTTGGCCAACTCGGTGCGCTAGCGGCTCCTACCGTATTTTCAATATTGCTCGGGGTCAGTAACAGTTACAGCTTAGGTTTTATCGTTTGCACAATCCCAGCTTTGCTAGTGGGCTACGCTTTAGTGCGCCAGCGAAGCAGCTAAAAAATCGATAAAGATCTTACTGACTTTTTCAGCCTGTTCTTGCTGCACCCAATGACCAGCACCCTCGACCAGCACAGTACCCTTGTATTGCGTAGTCAGTGTCGTCTCGACAGACTCAAGCCCCCCCGGGGTTTGATACACGCCCCAATCGCTTTTGCCGCCAATAAATAGCGAAGGCACATCGATCGTACGACCAGCAAAGATTTTTAACTCTTGATCAAGCCCACCGATACGATAGCCTTGCAAGCCCCCCTGGAAACCAGTACGGCCATACTCTTCGCTGTAAACGCTGAGTTCAGCTTCAGTCAGCCAATGGCAGGCCGCAATCTCTTGCGCGGATGGCATTTCTGGGGCAACAGACTCGGCCATATCTTTATCCAAGTCCATCACATAATAGCGAGGAAGTTTCGCCCACTCGCTTGCGATCAATGCAGTTAAGGGAAACGGTTTGTTTGCGACCCAGTCAGCACTTTTCATATGATAGTAAGCGCGCAAAAAGGCGTGTAGCCCTTGCTTAGGGTGCCAGATATTATCGTTGGCCTCTGGCTGGGTGTAATACTTCATATAGTATTTACGAGGTGGGGACAGTCGCGCGAGGTCTTCGTGGATACGAAGGACAGGCGCCGTGGGGGCCGGCACATTCACCGTGTTAAACGGCAAAGATTCAGGTGCACCTCTAAACGGCGAGCTCATCAGAATGACCGACTTGAACACATCAGGGCGCGTCAACGCACACCAACCCGCTAAGGGAGACCCTTGATCGTGACCAAATACCCCTGCGACCGAGCGATAGCCCAACGCCGACACCAGCGCCAGCATGTCGTTAATCTTGTTCAGTGAACCAAAAGCACGCATGTCGTCAGAGTGCTTAATTTCTGTGCCACCGCTGCGCCCGTACCCTCTCACATCAGGTGCGATCACGTGATATCCGGCAGCAGCGAGCGGCGCCATTACCTTGCGCCAACTGTAGGCCAACTCAGGAAAACCATGCAACAGCAGTACCAGTTGACGACCTGGGGTCTCAAAACCCGCTTCAAGGGCATGAAAGGTGATGCCATTCACATCATGGATGAATCTAGAACGAACGCCGGCCGGCAAAACAGAAGAGCTGAGAGGAGTCATCATTTTTTACAGTAGCTAGGGGAATAAGATTTGTTAGGGTAAGATTAAACTAAAAACACAACGAAGCGAACCCAAAAATCGCTCATCACACGAGACAACACACATGAACGACACTACCCTTGCAACGTCAGCTCTTAATACGCCTGAAGACCTGCACACCGCAGCAGCGCAATGGCTTAAAAGCTTTGAGTCTCGACTTCAACTCGGCGACGCCAGTCGATTGGCCGCCTTGTTCGCGTCCGAGTGTCATTACCGCGATATCTTGGCGTTTTCATGGACACTGCGTCCTGCGGCAGGCGCGCAGGTGATTGCCGATTTTCTCGTCAGTACACAAACAAAGGTGCAAGCTAAAAACTTTGTCTTAGCCAATGAACGCACTGCGCCCCGTAAAGTGCGTCGCTTAGGCATCGAGGTGATCGAAGCGATCTTCAAGTTTGAAACTGCCGTCGGACGTGGTCATGGCGTCGTGCGCTTGCTGGCGAGCAATCCCGATCAAGCGTGGGTACTGCTCACCACGCTTGATGAATTGAAAGGTCATGAAGAACAGATTGGCGCCAACCGCCCAAGCGGTGATGCCTATTCGCGAAACTTTGGTGGCACCAACTGGCTAGATCAGCGCACAATAGAACGCGCCTTTGAAGATCGCGACCCTGTGGTGCTTGTGGTGGGCGGCGGTCAAAATGGCCTGTCGGTTGCTGCGCGCCTCAAACAACTCAAGATCGACACACTCGTGGTCGACAAATATCCAAGAATTGGCGATAACTGGAGGGTCCGTTATCACTCTTTGGCCTTGCATAATCAAGTCCACGTCAATGACTTGCCATACATGCCTTTCCCGCCCAATTATCCCAAATATGTTCCTAAAGACATGCTGGGCAACTGGCTTGAAATGTACGCTGAGGCCATGGAATTAAATTGCTGGCCCGGAACTGAACTTACCAAGGGCAGCTTTGATTCGAGCACCAAACGGTGGACGGTGACGCTCAAACGCGCAGACGGCAGTGAAAGGGTGATGCATCCCCGCCATGTCATTTTTTCAAACGGAACAAGTGGTATCGCACGCGTCCCAGACTTACCTGGTTTGAAGGATTTTGCGGGTGACAAGTTTCACTCACATGGTTTTAAAAGCGGTGTCGCCTGGCGCGGTAAAAAAGCCTTGGTACTGGGTACTGGCAACAGCGGCCACGATATTGCGCAAGACTTATACAGCAATGGGGCTGACACCAGCATCATTCAACGAGGTTCAACAACAGTTGTGAGTATCGACCCAAGTGCGAAATTGAATTACGCGCTTTATGAAGAGGGGCCATCTGTGGCAGATTGCGATCTGATCGCCACCGCCACGACTTACCCTTTACTGATTCGTGCGTATCAAGCCTCAGCCAAACGCATGATCGAGCTGGATAAAGACTTAATCGCCGCACTCAAAGCGCGTGGCTTCAAGTATGACTTGGGCGAAGATGAAACCGGTCATCAGATGAAGTATCGCAGGCGCGGTGGTGGCTATTATCTCAACGCCGGTTGCTCTGACCTCATCATCGATCACAAGATTGGTTTGCTGCAATACGACGATATCGAGAAGTTTGTACCAGAAGGTGCGCTCATGAAAGACGGCACAATTCAAAAGGCAGACTTGTTGGTATTGGCAACCGGCTACTATTCACAACAAGAGGTGGTACGCCGCCTGATGGGTGACGAAGTTGCCGACCGTGTCGGACAAGTTTGGGGAATCGGAGCAAATGGCGAACTCGCAAACATGTGGACGCGTACACCACAAGAAGGCTTATGGTTTATGGGCGGGGCCTTAGCGCAAGCTCGAATCTATTCAAAATATGTCGCGCTACAAATTAAAGCGATAGAACTCGGAATGATTTGATGGCACTTTAGAACTGCGAGTCCAAAAAAAACTAATCGAGTTTTTTGCTCGACTCGTTCAAGCCGTTCTCAACCAAGAGTCTTTGGACTAAGAGACTACTGGCTGCCTAGCAACCGAACTTTATTTTTTAGCCATCGCGGCCAGGTTTTCACAGGACAAACAATGATTAAGATCGACGCTCAAGTACACGCTTACGAACATAACCATCCGGGTCGCCCTTGGGCAGCTACGCTTCATGGCCCCGCTGCCGTGACGGGCGACGACATGGTTGCAGCAATGGATGCCGTAGGTGTCGATGCCGCGATTTTGGTGTCTGTTTTTACCATGTACCAATTCGATCCAAGCTATGCGTTAGAGATCTTCGCGAAGTACCCCAAGCGCTTTCGAGTGATCAAACCCGTTGATCCGTCTGATCCTGCAGTGGTCGACACAATCGACGCTTGGGCAGCCACCAAGGGTACGGTTGCCATTCGTATTATGCTCAATCGCGGCGTCTCAGAAGATGCAGCAGATCCTGGGATCAATCGCGTCTTGGCTGCTGCTGCTCGTCACTCACTACCGGTGAACCTGCTCTGTTGGGGCCGCCTTGAACAAGCCAAAGCGTTGGCAGCGCGTAACCCGAACACTCGCTTGGTGATTGATCATTTGGGCTTGCAACAACCGTTTGAGCCCCCTACTCCACCGAATCCGTTTGGCGAACTCCCAACCGTGTTGGCTCTTGCGCAACATGAAAATGTTGTGATCAAAATTAGCGGTGCCTGCACGCTGTCTGAGCAAAAATTTCCGTATAACGATATTTGGGATCCGCTTGCCCGCATCTTTGACGCCTATGGTTTTGAGCGCTGCATGTGGGGAACCGACTGGACGCGTGCCGTCGAATTGTTGACTTACAAGGAGGGAGTTGAGGCGTTTACCCTGACCGACAGGCTCAACGATGCAGAGCGCACCCAGCTCATGGGCGGCTCCCTACAAAAAATTTATAACTGGAATTTTGCGACTTAAGTACTTTGTGTTGGAACATTACAAAACCGTAACCCCAAGGAAGCGTCGCTCTCTGTAGAATCCGCGGCACTCACAGGGGTAATTGTTTTGACACGCTTGACGGATAGCAAGAAAAGTAAACGCATCGGATTGGGTTTGCTAGTGGTCTTGGCCTTAGCCTATGCGGGCTGGCTGAGTCTATCTCCTAGAAAAATACAACATGTGCCCACTCCGGCCGCGTCAGCGCAGCAGTCGAAGTCAGAACTGTCCGGCAATATTCGCTTTGTGGCCGGGGCGTCGCAGTTATCAATGCTGCAAACTCAAAGCCTGCCGCTGACCCCGATCCCGCTGTCTGAACAACTCAGCGCACGCATGACCTACGATGAAGAGGTGACAGCCAGAATCGGAGTTGGTTTTTCAGGACGTATTGTTGAACTCAAAGCGGCGCCAGGCGACGCAGTCACGGTAGGGCAAGCCTTAGCCGTCCTTGACTCGCCCGATTTTGGCACCGCTTATGCTGATTTGAATAAAGCGCGCGCAGACGAAAAACGCAAGCAACTCGCGGTCAAGCGCGCAAAAGACTTAGTCCCAGGCGAAGCAATCTCAACCCGCGACTGGGAAGCCGTTCAGGCTGACTATGCTCAGGCC